>NZ_JABMCW010000020.1:0-33427 GCF_013179705.1 Pseudomonas sp. CM25
TTCATTGCGGGCGACGCCGACGGCGCTGACCTTGGCGCCCGGGATCAGGCTGAGCACGCCGTCGAGCATGCCGATGCCGGCACGCAGGATCGGTACTACAGTGATCTTCTTGCCGGCGATTTTTTCCACTTGCACCTTGCCACACCAGCCGTCGATCTCGTAGGTTTCGAGCGGCAGGTCCTGGGTGGCTTCATAAGTCAGGAGCGCGCCGACTTCCTGGGCGAGTTCGCGAAAATTCTTGGTGCTGATGTCGGCACGGCGCATCAGGCCGAGCTTGTGGCGGATCAGCGGATGGCGGATCTCACGAGTGGGCATAGGGGGGGCTCCGAAAGGCGGGCAAAAAAACCGCGCTAGATTAATCTATTCAGCCTGTGCTGTCGTCTGGTCATTCTGCACGTTAGTCCATAAAGGCTTGATCTGTGACGAGCGGATGCGTACCTTTGCCCGCTTTTCCAAAATGCCCCCCGGAGCGCGCCATGTCCGCTGATCTCGAGCATATCCGTCAAGTCATGCGTGAAGCTGACTGCCTGTACACCGAAGCCGAAGTCGAAGCGGCCATCGCCAAAGTCGGCGAGCAGATCTGCAAAGACCTGCACGACAAGAACCCGGTGGTGTTCTGCGTGATGAACGGTGGCCTGATCTTCGCGGGCAAACTGCTGACCCACCTGCAGTTCCCGCTGGAAGCCTCGTATCTGCACGCCACCCGCTACCGCAACCAGACCAGTGGCGGTGAGCTGTTCTGGAAGGCCAAGCCGGAAGTGTCGTTCATCGACCGTGATGTGCTGATCGTTGACGACATTCTCGACGAAGGCCACACCCTCAGCGCCATCATCGAGTTCTGCAAGCATGCCGGCGCGCGCTCGGTGCACACTGCTGTGCTGATCGACAAGGACCACGACCGCAAGGCCAGCCCGGACCTGAAGGCCAATTACGTGGGCCTGCCCTGCATCGACCGCTACATCTTCGGCTACGGCATGGACTACAAAGGCTACTGGCGCAACGCCAACGGCATCTTCGCCGTCAAGGGGCTGTGAGCATGCGCCAGCCTGCGTTCATCGACCAATCGCTGTTCGCCGGGCTGGCCGAAAAGGCTGCTGCCAACCCGCGTGGGCGCCAGCACCATAACTTCCATGCGATGGAAGAGCCTTGCCACCGCATGGCCGTCGGGCTGCAGCCGAGCACCTACATTCCCCCGCATCGCCACTTGAGCGACGACAAGGCCGAGGCCCTGATCGTGCTCAAGGGGCGGCTGGGGTTGCTGATTTTCGATGAGCAGGGCGCGGTCACCGGCAAGCGGGTGCTGCAGGCGGGCGGTGACTGCCTGGGCGTGGACCTGGCGCCCGGTACCTACCATGGCCTGGTGGTGCTGGAGCCGGACAGCATCCTGTTCGAGTGCAAGGCCGGGCCGTACCGCCCTGTAGGTGAGGGCGAGCATGCGCACTGGGCGCCGCGTGAAGGAGAGGCCGGCGTGGCCGAGTACCAGGCCTGGATGCGCGCGCAGTTCGATTGATAGCGCCGGTACGGCCAGACCCGGCATGCTAGAGTGCTCCTTCATTCAAGGAGCCTCACATGCGTGCGATTCTTCCCTTCCTGCTGGCGTTCAGCCTGCCACTCGCCGCCGCACCGTTGCACAGCCAGTTCCTGCCACCTGACGACCAGTCCCTGCGCCAGGAAGCGCCGACCGGCCAGCAACTGCTGCAAGTCACCGACTACTCCGTTGTGGTGGGCGCCCAGCGCCAGTCCGACCAGCAACCTATCCCGATCACCTCGTCGCTGCAGGTACGCCTGAAGGGCAAGCCACTGAGCAAGGGCGCGACCATCGCCCAGGTGCTGCTGACCTTCGACGGTGAGGCCGCCAAGAGCCTGAAGAAGCCCGTGTACGACGACAAGACCCGCACCCTGAGCCTGAACTACCCGCTCAGCGATTACCGGGTGATCATGGACCTGCTGCGCAACGAGACGCTGTATGTGCAGTTTCTCACCTACGCCAACGGCCACATCTGGGCCGACCTGCACACCGGTACCGTACGTACGCGTTGAGGCGCGCTGCCTGCGGGGGGTAAACTGCCGGCCTTCGAAATTCCGTGATGGCCCAGTTGGAGTCGGCAATGCGTAAAGACAAGAAACAGGTAATCGGCGACGAAATCAGCGACGACTACATCAAGTCGTTCCTTCAGTTCGAACCGGCCGATGGCGTGACCTCGCCGTCGCTGCACAAGCTGGTCAAGGCCTACCGCGGACTGCGCGTCGACGATTTCGAGCGCTTTGTCGGCTTCTTCGTCGAAGCGGGGCTGGACCTGGATGGCAAGGACGAGCACGGCAAGACCTTCGTCGAGCTGATCGCCGACCAGCGCACTGCGCCGGAGTACATCGAGATCATCGATAACGCCCGGGGCTGATTTGTAAACCTGTACCGGCCTCTTCGCGGGCACAGGTTGATGAAGAATCAGGCACAAAAAAACGCCCCGAGGGGCGTTTTTTCGTTACTGGCAGGCTCAGGCGTAATGCTTGGCCGCCGGGCTGCTTTCTTCGAGGTTCAGCGCCACATCGTTGTCGGCACTGATCTTCCGGTACAGGGCAGCGTCGGTTGCCAGGGTCTTCTCGCGGGCCGGGAAGATTTCCTTGAGCTTGGCAGCCCAGGCACCTTTGGCCTGCTCGGGGAAGCAGCGCTCGATCAGTTCCAGCATGATCGACACGGTGACCGAAGCACCTGGCGATGCGCCGAGCAGTGCGGCCAGGCTGCCGTCCTGGGCCGAAACCAGCTCGGTACCAAACTGCAACACGCCGCCTTTTTTCGGGTCTTTCTTGATGATCTGCACGCGCTGACCGGCCACTTCCAGGCGCCAGTCTTCGGCTTTGGCCTGCGGATAGAAGCGACGCAGGGACTCCAGGCGTTGCTCCATCGACTGCATCACTTCGCTGACCAGGTACTTGGTCAGGTCCATATTGTCGCGGGCCACGGCCAGCATCGGGCCGATGTTGCCCATGCGCACCGACAGCGGCAGGTCCATCAGCGAACCGTGCTTGAGGAACTTGGTGGTGAAGCCGGCGTATGGCCCGAACAGCAGGGATGTCTTGCCGTCGACCACGCGAGTGTCCAGGTGCGGCACCGACATCGGCGGGGCGCCGACTGCGGCCTGGCTGTAGACCTTGGCCTGGTGCTGCTTGACGATTTCCGGGTTGTCGCAACGCAGCCACTGGCCGCTGACCGGGAAGCCGCCGAAGCCTTTGCTTTCCGGGATGCCGGACGCCTGCAGCAGCGGCAGGGCAGCGCCGCCTGCGCCGAGGAAGACGAAGCGGGCGTCGACTTCGCGGCTACCGCCGCTGTTGACGTCCTTGATGCTCACGGTCCAGCCGCTGCCGTTACGGCGCAGGCCAACGACTTTCTTGCTGTACTTGACCTGCGCGTCCGGCGCGTCGCCCAACAGCTTGAGCAGCTTGTTGGTCAGGGCGCCGAAGTTGACGTCGGTACCCTTGAGCACGCGGGTTGCGGCGATGTGCTGGTCGGCCGGGCGGCCCGGCATCATCAGCGGCATCCAGTCGCTCATCACGGCCTTGTCTTCGGTGTATTCCATGTCGGCGAAGGCATGGTGCTGCTTGAGCAGCTCGAAGCGCTTCTTGAGGAAGGAAACACCCTTGTCACCTTCGACGTAGCTCAGGTGCGGGACAGGGTTGATGAAGGCACGCGCCGGGCCGAAGTTGCCCTTCTTGCTCAGGTAGGCCCAGAACTGGCGCGACACCTCGAACTGGGTGTTGATGTGCACGGCCTTTTTGATGTCGATGCTGCCATCGGCGGCCTGTGGCGTGTAGTTAAGCTCGCACAGGCCGGCGTGGCCGGTGCCTGCGTTGTTCCAGGGGTTGGAGCTTTCCGCGGCTCCGGAGTCCATCGCCTCGACGACCTCAAGCTTCAGGGTCGGGTCAAGCTCCTTGAGCAGTACGGCCAGGGTGGCACTCATGATGCCCGCGCCTACCAGTACTACATCAACCGATTCGTTCTGCGCCATTTAACGCGTCTCCACAATCTACAGCTACCTAATTGACAGCATAGGACCTGGGTTCGCCAGGGTCGCCATGTCCGACTTTTCGCAGTTCTTGCAACTTCCGCGGACACCGCCAATCAGTCTTCGGGTTCAGCTATTGAACGCCGTTTGCCACAGGTGCGGCAATTCGACTTATGGTCAAGGTGTCGTGCGTGCGTTATGGAACGGTTCAGACACTCATACGGGATGAGCGCATTTGCCGCCTGTTCAGGGCTGTTCGGGACACATCTGCCGCTTTTGCACATGCCAGACTGTTCATTTGCTCGCCACACTCTTGTGAAGTTGTGAAAACCGTTTTTTCACGCTCTTTTGGAGACGTGAACCTCAAAAAGGGACTGCGCGATGGCAACCCGCAGGTTCATGCAGTGTGAAGGGCCGGAAAAGCAGGCACGACAGCCGATGCAAGACCTGAGTGGAAGGCTCTCTGTGGGCGAAGCGGTGAAGTTGCCGGGGTCAATCGGCGGTGCGGGGCCCGATCAGGAGACGTCCTTATAATCGGGGGGAGATTATAGCGATGTCGCGGACAGAAATGTCGCCATTCGTGGTTTTTATTGCAGCGTTTGTCAGGCCGCGAGGATGCGCTGGTGCCAGCGGCGGCTTGCGCGGGTGCAAACCCGGGCGCTGGCGGGCAGTTCGCGGCCCAGCCAGGCCAGCTGGATTTCGTCGACCTGTACCCAGCCGCTGCCGCTTGGCGCTTGGCTGCATTGCTTGAAGGCCAGGCATTTGCCTTCGCTGTCGAGGCGAGCATAGGCATTGTGGCGCGGGCGTTGGAAGAGCAGGGTCCAGAGCGAGGCCATGGCGGCGAGTCCTTTGCATTAGGGCTTGGCGCAAGGATAAGGGCGCGGCGATGAAACGATTGTGACAAGCGGGCCGCACCGATGACTGGTCGATGCGTGGCTGGGTATACTGTGGGTCTTTGCCGCATTTTCTGGAGAAACGCGCATGTTGCAACGTCTGTTGTTCGGTTTGATCGCCGTGGCCAGCCTCAGCCTGGTCGGTTGTGCCCACAGCCCGCAACAACTCAACCCGCAACCCAAGCTCACCGCCCAGCTGGCGCCGGTCGGCCATGGCCAGCCGGTGGTGGTCAGGGTGGTCGATGGCCGGCCTTCGCAGTCGCTGGGTACGCGCGGTGGCATGTACCCCGAGACCAGCACCATCAGCGTCAGCGGTAACGACATCGTGCCCAAGCTGCAGGCCCAGGCTGAAGCCGCCGTGCGCCTGCTCGGCTTTACCCCGACGCCGAACGCCGGCAACGCGCCACAGCTGACCGTGACCCTGGCCGAGCTGAAATACCAGTCGCCCAAAGACAACCTGTACGTCACCGAGGCCACCATCGGCGCCACCTTCCGTGCCGACGTGACCAATGGCGGGCGCAGCTACAACGGCCGTTACGGTGCTTCGCTGGACCAGCGTTTCGGCATGGCGCCGAACCAGGACACCAACACCCAGCTGGTGAGTGATGTGCTGAGCGATGCGCTGACCCGCCTGTTCAAGGACCCGACCATCGGTCAGGTCCTGGGCCAGTAAGGCATCAGCGGTAAAAAGAAAACCCGCTGCCTGGGTGCCAGGCAGCGGGTTTTTTGTTGTTTGTGCCGGTTTCAGGCTGCTGCTATGTGGAAATCCAGCAGGCTGTAGCCAGTCCCTGCGTCCACTTCCGGCAAGTCTTCATGCACATGCCCGCCCAGTGCACAGTAGACCAGCCAATGACGGTCCTGCACATTGATGGCAAAACCATCGATCAGCGCCTGCTGTTCATCGCTCTGAGCCACGAGGTAGAGGCGGTCCTGGTTTTCGGCGTGCAGCATGAACAAGCTCCGGATCATGGGAAGGCCGACAGGGTGGCCTGTTCTGATGACGAGCGGATGACAGATGAAATTTAATGACACTTTGTCGCCCAGGCCAGGTGCCAGGGGCCGACTTGGGTAGAATGCCGGGCTTTGCCGTCGCTTACACCGAGGTTGCGTGATGTCCTTGCAAGTGTTCTGGGGGTTCCTGGCCGCCCATCCCACCAAGCTGATCAACCTGCTGGCGTTGCTGCTCACGTGCCCTGGCGGGTTGTTGCTGCACAGCGCACGGCGGCGCGAGGCGCAGACCCGCGAGGGCCTGGCGCTGGAAGAAGGGGTTGTGGACGCGTTTGGCCTGCGGGTGCCCAGGTATTTCTACATTCTCGGGTTTGCTTGCCTGGCCATGGCGCTGCTGTTGTCCTGGCTCAGTACCTGGGTCTGACATCCTGGGGCTGCAAAGCAGCCCCGGCAATCGGTCAGGCTACCGGCGCCTGCTGCCTGACCTGATACTGGTTGCGCACCGGCGTGGCATATTGCAGCACCAGGTAAGGCTGCTGCTCTACCGGGCAGGCATCCAGGCGACGCTGCCATTCTTCCTTGGCCCGCGCCAGCTCTTCAGCCGGGAACTTCTGCTCGGCGCTTGGCACTTGCAGTGCCTCATCCTTGCCTTCCCACATGGCATAAGCCAGGTAATGCACCGGGAACAACCGGTAGCCACCGAGGATTTGCCGATCGATGGCGACCGCCAGTTGCTTGGTATCTTCGTGATACTCGGTCACTGGCGCTGCGAAGTTGATATGCACCCGGCCCTTGTAGCCGGTGATGCCCTTGGCAATGCTGTTGTCGTCCTCGCCCGGCGCCTTCTTGTAGGTGCCGGTGGTGGCGCGGATGTACAACTCGCGGGCCTTGGCCTGGTCGCAGGGGTCGTATTCGTAGCTGATCGATACCGGGGTCAGGTTGAGGCTCTGGATCACCGCGCCGAACGGCTCGTCCTTGCGGCTCATGTGGAACATCTTGAGGATCGCCGAATCGGTGCGGTCGTCACCGTCCTTGGCCCGGCCTTCGGCCTGGGCGATCCAGATGGACGCAGCGTCGTTGCGGATCGAGTGGTTGATGTAGGCCGACAGCAGCTGGTAAGCGGCCAGCTTCTCGCGGCGGCCACTGATCGAGCGGTGCACGATGAAGCTCTTGTTGAGGCGCATCATGTCGCTGACAAAGGGCTTTTGCAGCAGGTTGTCGCCGATGGCGATGCGTGGGGTCGGCAAGCCCGCGTGGTAAACCGCGTAGTTGACGAAAGCCGGGTCCATCACGATGTCGCGGTGGTTGGCCAGGAACAGGTACGCGGTGCCGGCCTTGAGCTGCTCCACGCCCGAATAGGTGACGCCGTCAGTGGCGCGATCGATGGTCTGGTCGACGTAGTACTCGACTTTGTCCTGCAAGGTAGACACGCAGGTTACACCGGCGAATTCCTTGCGCAGGCGGCGGGCAATCAGGGGTTTGAGCAACCAGCCGAGCGCACCGGCCGCACGCGGAAAACGGAAGTGGGTGAGGATATCGAGGAATGCCGGGTCGCTGAGCAGGCGTGCCAGCACGGCAGGGACCTCAGCGTCGTCGTACGGTCGGATGGCATCGAATTCGCCCATCATGCTCTCTTGTTGGAAACGGCTAGGGTAATAAGGTAGGGGCGGGCTCCGAAAAACGGCTCGGACGCACACAGGCCCTGTAACAGACCGGCAATTATACGCATAAGTCACCCCGGAGGCCGCGATGCTGGAAACTGCGAACTACGATTGCCCTTATTGTGGCGAACAAGTCGAGACCACGGTGGACCTGTCCGCAGGCGACCAAGAGTACATAGAGGATTGCCAGGTGTGCTGTAAGCCTATTCGCTTCGTGCTGCAGGTTCATGGTGAGGAGTGGATGCTGGATGTGTACGGTGAGAATGAATGATGCGGCGCATCTACGAACCGGAAAACCTGCTGGAAGCCGAAATGCTGGCAGGCATGCTGGCCAGCGAGGGCATCGATGTGCACCTGGCGGGGCGTGACCTGGTTGGCGGCGTCGGCGAGCTGCCGCTGCAAGGTTTGCTCGGGCTTGCCGTGCCGGACGAGCAGGCCGAATACGCACGGCAGTTGATCGATGCGTACAATGGTGCCCAGCCGCTTGCCGGCGACGAGCCGGAGAGTCTTCCCGGTACCTTGATCTGCTAGGTTCTGAATTCGCTCATGTGTGGACGTTACGCCCTGTTTCGCTGGCCCCAGGCTCTCGCCAGTCTGCCGGGCTTTCCCGTGGGCCAGCCGGCCCAATGGAACATTTCGCCCGGCGCCTCGGTGCTGATCCAGCGCCAGTTAGACGGCCAGCAGCAGTTAACCAGCGCCCGCTGGGGGTTGACCCCGGCCTGGCTCACCGACTTGTCACGTACCCCGGCCCATGCCCGCGCCGAAACCCTGGCCGAGCAGCCAATGTTTCGCGAAGCATTTCGCCAGCGCCGCTGCCTGATGCCGGCCAACGGCTTTTACGAATGGCGTGGCGAGGTGCGCAAACGCCCTTACTGGCTGACCCCTGGGGAGGGCGCGTCACTGTACTTCGCCGCCGTGTGGGAGGCGTATCCGGTGCAGGACCAGGTGTGGCTCAGTTGCGCAGTAGTAACCCAGGCGGCCATGAGCCAGCGCCGGCCGTTGATCCTTGATGAGGCAGGGCAGGCGGCCTGGCTGGACCCGGGTACGCCGTTGGCGCGTTTGCAGGAGTTGCTGGCCGCCCCGCCGGCACAGCTGCGCGAGCGGGCCCTGGCCAACTTCGTCAATGACCCCAAGCTGGATGCGCCGGAGTGCCTGACCCCGGCCTGATGGCGACGGGTTCACCCGCGAAGAAGCCAGTGCAGGCGACGAAAATCTTCCCTGCGGCTATGGCGGCCCACAGGCGACTCGGCCTAGGATACGGCGCATGTAAAAAGGGAGTGTTTTCATGCGTAAGTCTTTTGTCGTCAGCCTGTTAAGTGCTGGCATCCTGCTAGCGGGCTGCCAGGCGGTGAATACCACCAGCGGCGGTGCTGTCGGCGTCGAGCGCCAGCAGTACATGTTCAGCATGCTGTCGACCGATGAGGTCAACCAGATGTACGCCCAGTCGTACCAGCAGACCCTGGGTGAAGCTTCTAGCAAGGGTGTGCTCGACAAATCCAGCGCCGATGCCAAGCGGGTGCAGGTGATCGCCAACCGGCTGATCGCCCAGGCGCCCAAGTTCCGCCCGGATGCCGCGCAATGGAACTGGGAAGTCAACGTGATCAAGAGCGACGAGCTCAACGCCAACTGCGGCCCGGGCGGCAAGATCATCGTCTACACCGGTCTGATCGACCAGCTCAAGCTCACCGACGCCGAGATTGCTGCGGTGGTGGGCCACGAGATTGCCCACGCCCTGCGTGAGCACAGCCGCGAAGCGATGTCCAAGGCCTATGGCGTGGAAATGGCCCGCCAGGGTGCCGGCGCCATCTTTGGCCTCGGCCAGGGCAGCATGGCCATGGCTGATACCGTGGTGAACTACGCGATGACCCTGCCCAACAGCCGGTCGAACGAAAACGAAGCCGACCTGATCGGCCTGGAGTTGTCGGCGCGTGCCGGTTACGACCCCAATGCCGCGATCACCTTGTGGAACAAGATGAGCAAGGCTTCCGAAGGTGCGCCGCCGGAGTTCATGAGTACTCACCCTGCATCCGAAAGCCGCATTGCCTCGCTGCAGGCGGCGATTCCGAAGGTGATGCCGCTGTATCAGGCGGCGGCCAAGCAGTAAGGCCGCGAGGGGGCTGCCTGGCAGCCCGATCGCCGGCAAGCCAGCTCCCACAGGTACTGCACATGGCTTGAAGCCGGTGCGGTCAAGGTGGGAGCTGGCTTGCCGGCGATTGGGGCGCAAAGCGCCCCCGCTTTACTGGTCAGCCTATCCAGCCACTGGCCTTCATCGCCGAGTACACGGCCACGATAGCCAGCACGATGAACGCCGTGGCCGCCAGGCGACGGATCAGCGTCAGCGGCAGTTTGTCTGCCGCGAAGTTACCCGCCAGTACCACCGGCACGTTGGCAATCAGCATGCCCAGGGTGGTACCGATGATGACCATGATCAGGTGCGGGTACTGCGCGGCCAGCATCACCGTGGCAACCTGGGTCTTGTCACCGATTTCCGCCAGGAAGAACGCGATCAGTGTGGTCAGGAACGGCCCGAAGCGGCGTGCGGGGTTTTCGTCGTCGTCCATCTTGTCCGGCACCAATGTCCACAGCGCTGTGGCGGTGAAGCTTGCGGCCAGGATCCAGTGCAACGCCGAATCGCTGAAAAAACCACCCACCCACGC
Organism: Pseudomonas sp. CM25; assembly: GCF_013179705.1. Lineage (NCBI taxonomy): Bacteria > Pseudomonadati > Pseudomonadota > Gammaproteobacteria > Pseudomonadales > Pseudomonadaceae > Pseudomonas > Pseudomonas sp. CM25. Next base: position 10,161 of record NZ_JABMCW010000020.1, read on the forward strand.
ACCCACGGCACCGGCTGCGGCATGGTTGGCCAGGGTAGCGGCGATGATGCCGGCGATGATCGGCCAGGGCTTGCGAAAGCGGGCGGCAAGAATGAGCGCGAGCAGTTGCGTCTTGTCGCCGATTTCGGCGAGGGCAACGATAGCGGTGGGGACCAGCAGAGATTCCAGCATCAGGATTCCTACGGGGGCGGGTCGACACGGCTATGACACGTACAGCCTCCCCGCCCCGGGTAAGGTGTGCGTGTCATAGGTCTTGTCAAACCCTGGATCCGTCTTTGCGGATCTTCCATGCAGGCTGGCATGGTGGGTCGCACGCGCCATGGTCTGTGGACCAAGTATGTTGACGCGTACCGGGCGAGCTGGGTGCTCGCGGGAGACTACTCCCCTAGGACGGTGCGGATTCTGCCTAGCCGAAACGCTTTCGGCAAGCGCTGTTTTTATCCGGATGTTGCCCGGTAGATGCGGAAGCCGTCGGCCTCGTCACGTACCTGGCAGTTGCCCAAGGCGGCTTCGATCAACGGTTTGTAGCGCAGGAAGCTGTTGGCCACAAGGCGCATTTCGCCACCTTTTCGCAGATGAACGGCCGATTTTTTCAGCAAGTTTTCCGATGCCTGATAATGGGTGTGCACCCCGGTGTGGAACGGCGGGTTGCTCAGGATCAGGCTGAGGTCGGTGGGTGCCGCATCGATGCCGTCACCGCTGATCACATCACCCTCCAGGCCGTTGGCGGCCAAGGTCAGGCGGCTGGCGGCGACTGCGAAGGCATCCACGTCCAGCAGGGTCACCCGGCTTTGCGGGTAGCGGCGCTTGACCGTGGCGCCCAGTATTCCGGCACCGCAGCCAAAGTCCAGCACATGGCCGTTGGGCAGGCCATCCAGGTGCTTGAGCAGCAAGGCCGTACCGCGATCGAGGCGGCCATGGCTGAACACGCCCGGCAGGCTGACGACCTGCAACGGGCCGTCCTCCAGGGCCAGCTCGAAGCGTTCGGCCAGGCTTTCCAGCGGTTTTGCCTGCGGTGCATTGTCGATGGTCACCTGCCACAACTGGCAGTGCCGGGCGCTGTCGAGCTTGCGTGGCTTGCCAAGGGCCTGCAGCTGCCTGGCCGCGCCTTCGATGCCGCCACGTTTCTCGCCGACCAGGTACAGCACCCGGCCCGCCAGGCGCGAGGCCAGGGCATTGAGCAGGTAGGCGGCAAGCTCGCGGGACTTGGGCAGGAACAGCACGGCGCTGTCGAACGCGACTTCAGGCGGCTCCACCGCATAGTGGCTGCGGCCGGCGAAGCGGCTGTCGAGCATGGCCTGGTCGCCGGCATGCCAGGTCCAGGCCTGGGCCTGCGGCAACTGGCCGAGCAGGTCGTCGGCGGGGGCGCCGGCGATCAGCAGCGGCCCCTGGAACAGCTCTGCCTGGCGGAGCAACACTTCACTGCGCGGGTCCATGGACGACCTCTCCCGGAAAAAGTGGCGCAGTGTAGCAGAGGCGAGCGCCGGGCTCAGCTGACCACGCGGCGGGGCTGCCCGGCGAAGAAGGCCTGCACGTTTTCGCTGAGCTGGCCGACGATGCGCTGGCGTGACTCCACTGCGCCCCAGGCGCTGTGCGGGGTGATGATCAGCCGCGGAATACCGGCTTCGAGCAGCGGATTGCCGTTGACCGGCGGCTCCACGCTCAGCACGTCGGTGGCGGCGCCGCCGAGGTGGCCGCCGCGCAGGGCGTCGGCCAGCGCCTGTTCGTCGATCAGGCCGCCACGGGCGGTGTTGACCACCAGCGCACCGGGCTTGAGCATGGCCAGTTCGCGGGCGCCGAGCATGTGCCGGGTGTGCTCGTTCAGCGGGCAGTGCAGGGTCAGGGCATCGACTTGTGGCAGCAGTTCGTCCAGCGGCAGGCGGTCGGCGCGTTCCGGGCGGCCGGGAATCTGCCCGCTCAGCACGCGCATGCCGAACGCTTCGGCCAGGCGCGCGACCGCGCCGCCCAGCTCGCCATGGCCGAGCAGGCCGAGGGTTTTGCCTTCCAGTTCGACGATGGGGAAGTCCAGCAGGCAGAACTGGCTGGCCTTGGCCCACTGGCCCTCGGCTACCGCCTGGTTGTAGTCGCACAGCCGGGTGGCCAGGGCCAGCAGCAGGGCGAGGGTGTGCTGGGCTACCGACGGTGTGCCGTAGCCCTGGCAGTTGCACACGGTGATGCCCTGGGCCCGCGCCACCGCCATGTCGACATTGTTGGTGCCGGTGGCGGCCACCAGAATCAGCTTGAGCTGCGGGTTGGCGGCCAGTGCAGCAGCGTCGAGCATGACCTTGTTGCTGATCACCGCCACGGCCCCTTGCAGGCGTTCTGCCACTTGCTCCGGGCGGGTGGCGTCGAACAGCTCGAATTCATCGAACTGCTGCTTCAGTGGCGATAGGTCGAGGTCGCCAAGGTCCAGGGACTGGTGATCGAGAAACACGGCGCGACGCGGGCTGGGCATGGAGTTCTCCGGTGGCAGGACGGGTGATTGGGTTATGGCCATTCGCGGCGAAGAGGCCCTCAGCTCCACCAGATAACCTGAAGCTGCCGGCGCAGTGTCTAGCTCAACCTTGTCACCCGTCAACGCCCCCCACTCATACCTTTGTCAGGCAAATCATTCCTTCGACTGATTTAGCCGTCACATTGGCGAACTACAGTAGTTGCCAGACTTGTCCGGCCCGCTTTTCAGAAAAGGGATACCCATGTTGCAGACCCGCATCATCAAACCCGCCGAAGGCGCCTACGCCTACCCGTTGCTGATCAAGCGCCTGCTGATGTCCGGCAGCCGCTACGAGAAGACCCGCGAAATCGTCTATCGCGACCAGTTGCGGCTGACTTATCCACAGCTCAACGAGCGCATCGCGCGGCTGGCCAATGTGCTCACCGAAGCCGGCGTAAAGGCCGGTGACACCGTGGCGGTGATGGACTGGGACAGCCACCGCTACCTGGAGTGCATGTTCGCCATCCCGATGATCGGTGCGGTGGTGCATACCATCAACGTGCGCCTGTCGCCCGAGCAGATCCTCTACACCATGAACCACGCCGAAGACCGCGTGGTGCTGGTCAACAGCGACTTTGTCGGCCTCTACCAGGCCATTGCCGGGCAGTTGACCACCGTTGACAAGACCCTGCTGCTGACCGATGGCGCGGACAAGACTGCCGAACTGCCCAACCTGGTTGGCGAGTACGAGCAACTGCTGGCTGCCGCCAGCCCGCATTACGATTTCCCGGATTTCGATGAAAATTCGGTGGCCACCACCTTCTACACCACAGGCACGACCGGCAACCCCAAGGGCGTGTACTTCACCCACCGGCAACTGGTGCTGCACACCCTGGCCGAAGCCTCGGTAACCGGCAGCATCGACAGCGTGCGCCTGCTGGGCAGCAACGATGTGTACATGCCGATTACTCCGATGTTCCATGTGCATGCCTGGGGCATTCCCTACGCTGCCACCATGCTCGGCATGAAGCAGGTGTACCCGGGGCGCTACGAGCCGGACATGCTGGTCAAGCTGTGGCGGGAAGAAAAAGTCACCTTTTCCCATTGCGTGCCGACCATCCTGCAGATGCTGCTCAACTGCCCGAACGCGCAGGGCCAGGACTTTGCCGGCTGGAAGATCATCATCGGCGGCAGCGCGCTGAATCGCTCGCTGTACCAGGCTGCCCTGGCGCGCGGCATTCAGCTGACTGCGGCGTATGGCATGTCCGAAACCTGCCCGCTGATCTCCGCCGCGCACCTGAACGACGAATTGCAGGCCGGCAGCGAAGATGAGCGCGTCACTTACCGCATCAAGGCGGGGGTCCCGGTGCCGCTGGTGGAGGCTGCCATCGTCGATGGCGACGGCAACTTCCTGCCCGCCGATGGCGAAACACAGGGCGAACTGGTGCTGCGTGCACCCTGGCTGACCATGGGCTACTTCAAGGAGCCGGAAAAGAGCGAGGAGCTGTGGCAGGGCGGCTGGCTGCATACCGGTGATGTCGCCACGCTCGATGGCATGGGCTACATCGACATCCGCGATCGCATCAAGGATGTGATCAAGACCGGTGGCGAATGGATTTCCTCGCTGGACCTCGAAGACCTGGTCAGCCGTCACCCGGCGGTGCGCGAAGTGGCGGTGGTGGGGGTGGCCGACCCGCAGTGGGGCGAGCGCCCGTTTGCCCTGCTGGTGGTGCGCGACGGCCAGTCTATCGACGCCAAGTCGCTCAAGGACCACCTCAAGCCGTTTGTCGAGCAAGGTCACATCAACAAATGGGCGATTCCAAGCCAGATCGCCGTTGTTACTGAAATTCCCAAGACCAGTGTCGGCAAGCTGGACAAGAAACGCATCCGCCAGGACATCGTCCAGTGGCAGGCCAGCAACAGCGCGTTCCTTTCCACGCTGTAACCACCCTGCGGGTCGTATGCGTCAGAATACGACCCGCATGCTAGAGCGGTCGGTGCCTTGCCAAATGGCAAAAATGCGCCATCCTTGAGCACTGCCAGCGCGTGATCGCAGAAATATCACAGCGAGTTGGCGGCACGGAGCGCAAATCACACTTTAGAGGGATCAAGCGCCTGTGCCTTGCTGGCTATAGTCGGGGCCAGGGGATTTTCAGGAAGGGGGAGGGCGGCATGCGCAACACATGTCGCCGCGGGCGCAAGCCTGCATACCGGTCGCACGGGCCGTTTCTGAAAGGACTCACTGCCATAACAAAAAAAGTACATGGAGTAGCGTCGATGAAATCTGCAAACCTGTTCTGGCGCCGGGCCAAGCTGCCCCTGGCCGTCAGCCTTGCTTCCACGCTCGCAAGTCCTGCTTTCGCTGTCAGTTTCAACATCGGTGAAATCGAAGGCCAGTTCGACTCGTCGCTCTCCATTGGCGCCAGTTGGTCGACCGCCAACCCCAACAAGAACCTGATCGGGGTGAACAACGGCGGCAAGGGCCTGTCGCAGACATCCGACGATGGCCACCTGAACTTCAAGAAAGGCGAGACCTTTTCCAAGATCTTCAAGGGCATCCATGACCTGGAGCTGAAGTACGGCGACACCGGCGTGTTCGTGCGCGGCAAGTACTGGTACGACTTCGAACTCAAGGATGAAAGCCGCGAGTTCAAGGACATCAGCGACTCCAACCGCAAGGAGGGCGCCAAGTCGTCCGGCGCCGAACTGCTCGACGCCTTCGTCTACCACAACTACGCCATCGGCGATCAACCCGGCTCGGTGCGCTTCGGCAAGCAGGTGGTGAGCTGGGGTGAAAGTACCTTCATCGGCGGCGGCATCAACTCGATCAACCCCATCGACGTGTCGGCGTTCCGCCGCCCGGGGGCCGAGATCAAGGAAGGCCTGATCCCGGTCAACATGTTCTACATCTCGCAGAGCCTGACCGACAACCTGTCGGCCGAAGCCTTCTACCAGCTCGAATGGGACCAGACGGTCGTCGACAACTGCGGCACCTTCTTCTCCCAGCCAGACATCATCGCCGACGGCTGTACCGACAACCTGCGCGTGCTCAACAGCAGCCGGGCGGTGCCTGCCGCGGCGCAGCAGTTCCTCGCCACCCAGGGCGTGAACATCAACGAAGAGGGCGTGATGGTGCGCCGTGGCGCCGACCGTGATGCGCGGGACAGCGGCCAGTTCGGTGTGGCCATGCGCTACATGTTCGAGCCGCTGGACACCGAATTTGGCGCGTACTTCATGAACTATCACAGCCGTGCGCCGATCTTCAGCGCCACCGGCGCCCCGGCGTCGGTGTTCTCCGGCATCGCCGGCCTGCCGGCACAGCTGCGTGCGCTGGCGCCGCTGATCGTGGCGGGCAACTCGCAGTACTTCGTCGAGTACCCCGAAGACATCCGCCTGTACGGCTTGAGCTTCTCTACCACGTTGCCAACCGGCACGGCCTGGAGCGGTGAGGTCAGCTACCGGCCCAACGCCCCGGTGCAGTTGAACACCACCGATATCCTGTTTGCCGGTGTTCGTCCACTGGGCGGTGCACTGACCAACGCTTCGCTGCTGGCGGGCACGCCCGGCCAGGACCTGCACGGCTATCGCCGCAAGGAAATCACCCAGTTCCAGACTACCCTCACGCACTTCTTCGACCAGGTGATGGGCGCCAGCCGCATGACCGTGGTGGGCGAGGTGGGCGTCACCCACGTCGGCGGCCTGGAGAACGCTCACGACACACGCTACGGTCGCGATCCGGTATTCGGCCCCGGCCCGCTGCCAGCCACCGGCGGTGCAGACACCTGCCAGGCACTCAATGCCAGCACCATCGCCGGTGCCGGTGCAGGTGCCTCCACCACCAACCTGAACCGCAAGTGCGAGAACGACGGCTATACCACCAGCACATCCTGGGGTTACCGCGCGCGTGTCATCTGGGACTACAACGACGTGTTCGCCGGTATCAACCTGAAGCCGAGCGTGGCCTGGTCGCACGACGTGTCCGGCTATTCGCCTGGCCCGGGCGCCAACTTCGAGGAAGGCCGCAAGGCTGTCAGCCTGGGTCTGGATGCCGAATACCAGAACACCTACACGGCGACCCTGTCGTACACCAACTTCTTCGACGGCAAGTACAGCACCGTGGATGACCGCGACTTTGTCGCCCTCAGCTTCGGCGTGAACTTCTAAGCACTCAGATCCAGGACGACACGACATGAACAAGACCAGAAGTCTGCTGCAAGCCGGTGTACTGGGCCTGTCCCTGCTGGCGACCAGCGTCATGGCTGCGGTATCCGCCGACGAGGCGGCCAAGCTGGGCAGCACCCTGACCCCGATGGGCGCGGAAAAGGCCGGCAATGCCGATGGCTCGATCGGCCCGTGGGAGCCATTGTCCAAGACTGCGGGCAGTGTTGACGGCAAGGGCTTCCTGTCCGACCCGTATGGCAGTGAAAAACCGCTGTTCACCATCACCGCGCAAAACGCCGAGCAGTACAAGGACAAGCTCTCGCCAGGCCAGCTGGCGATGCTCAAGCGCTACCCCGACACCTTCAAGATCCCGGTATTCAAGACCCACCGCGGCTCCACCGCGCCTGCCGACGTGTTCGCCGCCATCAAGGCCAACGCCACCAAGGCCACCCTGGTGGAAGGCGGCAACGGCCTTAACGACTTCCGCACCGCCGTGCCGTTCCCGATCCCTAAAAGCGGCCTGGAGGTGATCTGGAACCACATCACCCGCTACCGCGGTGGCAGCGTCAGCCGCCTGGTGACCCAGGCCACGCCGCAGCAGAACGGCTCTTTCAACCCGGTCTACTTCTCCGACCAGTTCGTCTTCCGCGACAAGATGAAGGACTACGACCCGAACAACCCGGGCAACATCCTGTTCTACTTCAAGCAGGAAGTGACTGCACCGGCGCGCCTGGCCGGTACCGTGCTGCTGGTGCACGAAACCCTCGACCAGGTAAAAGAGCCGCGCAAGGCATGGATCTACAACGCCGGCCAGCGTCGCGTGCGCCAGGCGCCGCAGGTGTCGTATGACGGCCCGGGCACCGCTGCCGATGGTTTGCGCACCTCGGACAACCTGGACATGTTCAACGGCGCGCCAGACCGCTACGACTGGAAGCTGGAGGGCAAGAAGGAGCTGTATATCGCGTCCAACGCCTTCAAGCTCGATGACCCCAAGCTGAAGTACACCGACATCATCAAGGCCGGGCACATCAACCAGGACCTGACCCGTTACGAGCTGCGCCGCGTCTGGCACGTGGTCGCAACCCTCAAGCCGGGCCAGCGGCACATCTACGCCAAGCGTGACTTCTACATCGACGAAGACACCTGGCAGGCGGCGGTGATCGACCAGTACGACGGCCGTGGCCAGCTGTGGCGCGTTTCCGAGGCACACGCCCAGCCGTACTACAACGTGGAAGTGCCGTGGTACACCCTGGAAACCATCTACGACCTGCAGTCGGGTCGGTATCTGGCCCTGGGCATGAAGAACGAAGAGAAGCGCGCCTACGACTTCGGCTTCAGTGCCAGCAAGGCTGACTTCCAGCCTGCAGCGCTGCGCCAGTCGGGTATTCGTTGAGCCCTGCCTGACCCAACAACGCCCCGGCTTGCCGGGGCTTTTTTTATGGTCTGGCAATAAACCTGCTGAATACCTCGCCAAACCCCCGCCCCAGCCCCTGTCCATCAGCCATGTTGCTTTTTGTCGCAGTCTTTTCCAGGGCAATTGTTCCCATCATCTTCAAATGCGCAGCGTTACCCGCTAGTCTCGCAAGCATTCATATCGCCGTAGTCTTCCAACCGGAACGAGAAGGCCATGACAGATCTGTCCCGTACGCATGGATTCGCCAGCCAGGCCCTGGGCCTGCTGGACGGGCGTTTCTTCCGGCCGCCGCTGCCGGACGGCCATGTGCCGCGCCTGCGTTTGTGTCAGCGCTTGCACGCCGGCCTTGCTGGCCGGCTGCTGCTGGTCAATGCCCCGGCAGGTTTCGGCAAAAGCTCCCTGGCCATCGAGTTTTGCGAAGCATTACCTGAGCATTGGCGCAGCTTGTGGCTGGGCCTGAGCCAGCGCGATGCCGACCCTGGCCGCTTTCTCGAGCGCCTGCTCGAAGGCTTGCAGCAGTACTGCCCGGCGCTGGGCGGCCAGGCCATGGGCCTGCTGAAGATGCGCCAGCGGCATCAGCCGTTCGCCTTCGAGGAGTGGCTCGACGGCCTGCTCGACGAGCTCGCGCTCTACCTGCAAGCCGATACGCCGTTGCTGCTGGTGCTGGACGACTACCACCTGGCCCAGGGGCCGGTGCTCGACCGCTGCCTGCAGTTCTTCCTCAACCACTTGCCTCCCGGCCTGGTGTTGCTGGTCACCAGCCGCCAGCGCCCGGACTGGCACCTGGCACGCCTGCGCCTGTCCCGGCAACTGGTCGAGCTCAACGAACAGGACTTGCGCCTTACTGCCGAAGAGTCGCTGGCGGTGATTGGCCGCCAGCCCACCGGCTTGCGCGGCCAGGCCCTGGACAACCTGATCCAGCGCAGCGATGGCTGGGTTGCCGGTTTGCGCTTCTGGCAACTGGCGGCCAGCGAGAACGCTGACGAGCAGGCATTGCCCCAGGCCCTGCACGGTGGCGAAGGCCTGATCCGTGACTACCTGCTTGAAGAAGTCATCGACATGCTGCCTGCCGAGGTCCAGGCCTTCCTGTATGAAACCGCCTGCCAGGAGCGTTTCTGCGCCGCCCTTTGCGACGCCCTGCGCGCGCGTCACGACAGTGCCGCAGTGCTGCGTTTCCTGCAGGCGCATCAAGTGTTCCTGGTGCCGCTGGACGAGCATGGCCACTGGTTTCGCTACCACCACCTGTTCTCCGACCTGCTGCGCAGCCGCCAGGCCAGCGAACCGCTGTCGGGCCTGCACCTGCGGGCCTGTCGCTGGTTCGAAGCCCAAGGCCTGCTGGACGAGGCGGTGGAGCAGGCACTGCGTGCCGGCCACCTGGATGTCGCCGCCGACCTGGTGCAGAGCTTGTCCGAAGAGCAACTGCTGGCCGAACAGAATGTCGGTATGCTGCTGCGCTGGAAGATGGACCTGCCCGACAGCCTGCTGATCAGCACGCCGCGGCTGATCGTGCTGTACAGCTGGGCGCTGGGCCTGGCTTGCCAGCTGGACGCGGCCGAGGACCTGGCCGGTTACCTCAGCCGCTTCCTGCCCGCGCCATCGGCAACCGCGCAAAAGTCCATGCTGGCGCAGTGGCTGGCGCTCAGTGGTGTCATCGCCCGGGGGCGGGGCGACCGCGAGCTGACCCTGGCCTATTGCGGCGAAGCGCTGCAGAGCCTGCCGAACAAACGTTATGGCCAACGCCTGGTCTGCCTGTCGACGCTGTCCAACCTGGCCATTGCCGATGGAGACTTCTGGCGGGCCCGCGGCTGGAACCGCGAGGCTTTGGAACTGGCCCAGCGGGTCGGCAACCCGCTGTTCGAGGCGCTGGCCCATTACGACCGCGCGCGGGTGCTGCACGCCCGTGGCGAAGTATTGCGCGCGCTTGACGAAGTGCGCCAAGGCTTGCAGCGCCTGCAAGGGCTGTCGGCGCAGCGGCTGTATGCCGTGCGCGCGCGCCTGACGCTGTACGAGGGCTATCTGCTGGTCTCGCGCCTGCAGCCAGCCCAGGGCCGTGCGCGCCTGCGCGCGGGGCTGGGCGAGGCGCGGGCCTGCCGGGATATCAGCGTGCTCATCGGCCACTGCGTGATTGCCACGCTTGACGGCCGGGAGGGGCATTTTGCCGAGGCCTTTGCCGAACTGGCCGAGGCCGAACGGCTGATGCACATCTGGGATGTGCCGCCGGTGTACTACCTGGCCATGATCACCCTGGTCAAATGCGAGCTGTGGCTGGCCCAAGGGCGCACCGACCTTGCCGAGTCCTGGCTGCTGCGCCTGGGCCAGACCTATGGCGGCGAGCAACCGGCGGCGGCGCCGGAGTTCCACCCGCTGCTGCCATTGCACATCGAATTGCAGCAGGCGTTGCTCGAGCGTGTCCAGTCACGCCGTGATGAGGCCGTTCAGCGTCTGGCGGCCCTGGTCGAGCGTGGCCAGGCCAGTGGCGGCATGATGCTCACGGTCAGTGCCTTCAGCCAGTGGCTCGTGCTGTTGCTGGACGAAGGCCGGGAAGGGCAGGCCGTGCAATTGTTGCCAGGGTTGCTGGAGGCCGCCCAGGGGGGCGTACTGCAGCCTTTCCAGCCCCTGCTGGAGCGGCACCCGCAGTGGCTGCAGGAGCAGTTGCAGGTTACTGGGGCTTGTCCCGTAAGGGCAGAGCTGCTCAAGCGTTTGCCGCCGCTGCCAAGTGTGGGCCCCGGCAGCAGCGAGGCCCTCAGCGGCCGTGAACTGGCTGTGCTCGAGCTGATTGCCCAGGGCTGCTCCAATCAGCAGATCAGCGAGCGGCTGTTCATTTCGCTGCATACCGTGAAAACCCATGCCAGCCATATCAACAGCAAGCTCGGGGTGGAGCGTCGCACCCAGGCGGTGGCCAGGGCCAAATCCCTGGGGCTGCTGGTGTGAGGCTGGTCGTGCGGGGCATTGCCCGCTAAAGTGATGGCTTGGCGCCATGGTTTGTGGCCCGCAATGCTCTACCCTCATCTTTCCCGACCAGCTGCCGATACAGCGATCGGTGGCATCGCCTCGCGCGATTTTTCAATCATTCCAAGGCAGGTCGTGTTGATGCTGCAGTACGGGCAAAAGAGCTTTCTGATCGTCGACGACTTTACCGACTTCCGCACGTCGACGCGTTCCATGCTGCGCGAGTTGGGCGTGCGCGATGTGGACACCGCCGACAGCGGCGAGCAGGCGCTGCGCATGTGCGCGCAAAAGCGCTATGACTTCATCCTGCAGGACTTCCACCTGGGCGACGGCAAGAAGAACGGCCAGCAGGTACTCGAAGACCTGATCATCGACAAGCACATCAGCCATGAGTGCGTGTTCATCATGGTCACTGCCGAGAGCAGCCAGGCCATTGTCCTCAGCGCCATCGAGCACGAGCCCGATGCCTACCTGACCAAGCCGTTCAACCGGGTTGGCCTGGCCCAGCGTGTCGAGAAGCTGTTCCAGCGCAAAACGCTGCTGAAGCCGATTCTGCAGGCACTGGACCGCAATCGCCCGGCCGAGGTGCTGGCGGCCTGTGCCGAGCTGTGCAAGAAGGACCCGCGTCTGGCGCCGCTGTGCCTGCGCTACCGGGCCGATGCCCTGCGCAACCTCAACCGTTTCGACGAGCTGGAAAAATTCCTCAAGGCTATCCTGGCCAGCCGTCCGCAGCCGTGGGTGTACACGGCGCTAGGCGCGCTGATGCACAAGCGCGGCCAGAATGCCCAGGCCCAGGGGGTTTACGAGCAGGCGCTGAAGGCGTTCCCGATCATGCCAGCCCTCTACGATGGCATGGCCGAGGTACTGGTGGCGCAAGGCGAAACCAGGCGCGCGCAGAACCTGCTTGAAGAAGCCGTGCGCCTGTCACCGCTTTCGGTGCGTCGGCAGTCGAAGCTGGGCAAGCTGGCGCTGGAGAACGAGGACTTCGAGAGCGCGTCGAAAGCGTTCCGCCATGCCGTCAACCAAGGCCAGAGCTCGCGCTACAAGGATGCCGAGAACAACCTTGGCCTGGTGCAGGCGCTGATGAGCAAGAACGCAGGCTTTGGCCTGGACGCCCGTACCCGGGTAGAAATCAACACCACGCTCAGCGAGGTGGCCAAGGAAAACCCCGAAGACCAGGGCTTGCAAGTGCGTGCGCGGATGATGAAGGCCGCCAGCCTGCAGCAGGCCGGCGACCCGGAAACCGCCGGCAAACTGACCGAACAGGCGATCCAGCGCCTGGACAAGATGAATCAGTTCTTCTCGGTCGATTCAGCCCTGACCGTTGCCGCGCAGTTGCAGGCGATGGGGCAGGAGGCCGCCGCAATCGGCGTGCTGAAAAGCTGTGTGGAAAGTTATGGCGATGACCCCAAGGTCATGGAAAAAGTGGGCAAGCTGACCGACGACCCCAACGTGCTCAACGCCATTACCGAAGCGGTCACCCTCAATCGCCAGGGTGTGCGCAGTTACCAGGGAGGGCAGCTCGGCGAGGCGTTGCAGTTGTTCCGCAAGGCGCTGGGTTTGCAGCCGAAGAACATCAGCATTGCCCTCAACACCGCCCAGGCGCTGCTGCGCATCGGTGGTGACAACCCTCAGCCGGCGATCATGCAGGAGTGCCGCGACGCCTTGACCAGCGTGTCCGGTATCCCTGGCAGCGACAACCGCTATGACCGTTACCGCAAACTGCACATCCGAGTGTTCGGCGCATGAATCAAGACAATCAGGGGCTGGATTTTTCCACGGTGATCGCCTCCACCGTGCACGACCTGAAGAGTTCCCTGGCGGCGCTGATCCAGTCCCACAGCCAGTGGGTCGAACGGTTGCCCGAGGAACTGCGCGGGGGGGCCGAGCAGGGCATCATGGAGCACGAGTTTCGCCACCTCAACGGCATGCTGGTGCAGTTGCTGGGGCTGTACAAACTGGGTGTGAACCAGTTGCCGGTGTGCCCGGACTACCACGAGCTGGACGACTTCATCGAAGCACAGCTGGCCGCGCACCAGGAAGTGCTGAAGCACAACGACATCCTCGCCACCTGGCGCATCGATACCGACAACCCGCTGGGCTTCTTCGACCGCGAGCTGGTGGCTTCGGTAATCGCCAACGTCATCACCAACGCCACCCGCTTTGCCGGCCACGCCTTGCTGATCACCATTGAAGAAGCAGACAACCAGCTGGCCATTTGCGTCAACGATGACGGCCCAGGTTATCCACAGCGCATGCTCGAGCGCCAGGAGGAGTACATCCAGGGCATCGACTGCACCAGCGGCAGTACCGGGCTGGGGCTGTATTTTGCGGCGCGGATTGCGGCGCTGCATGAAAGCAGCGGGGTGCGCGGGCGGATCGAGATTTCCAATGGCGGAGCACTTGGGGGCGGGTTGTTCAGGTTGTTCCTGCCTTGAACATGACGGACATGGTGTTTCGAATGTTTTCAGTTGGAAACTCATTTCCCAAGGTGATGTAAGGCATTTCCTTCACGTGATTGCAGGGCTTCTATCCTGAGCCGCCGAATGACAGTGTAGATACTACGTCTCTACATTTCGCTTGCAATCATCTGGAGGGTTTCTACTATGTATCTACCTTGGGAGATACTCATGCAAATCAAGATTCAGCAGTGGGGCAACAGCGCCGCCATCCGCTTGCCCGCCGCAGTGCTCAAACAGATGCGACTCGGTGTCGGTTCCACCCTGAACCTGGACGCAACGGGTGAGGCGCTGGTGCTTAAGCCCGTCAGGTCAAAACCTAAGTACACCCTTGAAGAGTTGATGGCACAGTGCGACCTGAACGCACCGGAGCCAGAGGATTTGGCTGTCTGGAACGCTATGCGCCCAGTAGGGCGTGAAGTGTGAAGCGGGTCAAGTTTGCAAGGGGCGATATTGTTCGCGTCAACCTCGACCCTGCAGCTGGGCGAGAGCAGCAGGGCATAGGGCGACCTGCACTAGTGCTCACTCCGGCAGCTTTTAATGCAGCAGGCCTGGCTGTGATCATCCCTATCACCCAAGGAGGTGGTTTTGCGAGGCATGCAGGTTTCGCTGTCACGCTCAGCGGTGCGGGAACGCAAACGCAGGGTGTGATGCTCTGCAACCAGATACGCACAGTGGACCTTGAGGCCCGCCTCGCCAAACGCATTGAGTCGGTACCCGAGGTTGTCATCCTTGATGCATTGGCTCGCGTGCAAACCCTATTCGATTAAACGGTTTTCGTATTTATCATGCAGAATCCATCGCCTGCCCTCATTCGCGAAACCTTCCCCGTAGGCCCCTTGCAGTGCAACTGCACACTCATCGGCGACCCGCTGACCAAAAAGGCCATCGTCGTCGACCCGGGCGGTGACCCGGAGAAGATCCTGGCCCGCCTGCAGGTACACGGCCTGACGCTGGCAAGCATCATCCATACCCACGCGCACTTCGATCACTTCCTCGCCTCGGGCAAGCTCAAGGCGCTGACCGGCGCCACGCTGCACCTGCACAAGGATGACCAGAGCCTGTGGGACAACCTGGAGATGCAGTGCCAGATGTTCGGCGTGCCGTACACGCCGGTACCGGCCCCAGACCACTGGCTGGCTGATGACGAGGAGCTGGCCTGCGGGTGCGGCGTGGCTTTGCATACGCCAGGCCACACCCCGGGCTCGATGAGCTTCTGGTTCGCCGACGCCAAGCTGCTGATCGCCGGCGATACGCTGTTCCGCCGTGGCATTGGCCGCACCGATTTGTGGGGCGGCGACCAGCGGGCTATCGTTCGTTCGATCAAGGAGCGGCTGTACCGGCTGGACGAAGAAGCCATCGTGGTGACCGGCCATGGGCCCGATACCCGGCTGGGTGACGAGATGCGCGAAAATCCCTTCGTGCGTGCGTGATGGCCGGTGAAAAAGCTTTCACGGAATTTTTCGTCGCCCGAGCGTTCCAAGGCTGGCATAGATCCGATTGCGATCTGCCGCATTTATGAATTTCAGTAGGAGCTTGTCCATGTTCACCATGCGTCGCCTGATTATCGTCGCAACTGCCGCGGCCCTGATGACCGGCTGTGCCGGCCAGAACCCTTATGACAACCAGGGTCAGGCGCAGGGCTCCTCGGGGATGAGCAAGACCGCCAAATACGGCGGCCTGGGCGCGCTGGCCGGTGCAGTCGCCGGCGCCGCCATCGACCACAACAACCGTGGCAAGGGTGCACTGATCGGCGCCGCCGCGGTGGGTGCCGCCGCCGCCGGCTATGGCTACTACGCCGACAAGCAGGAAGCCGCACTGCGTGCGCAAATGGCCAACACCGGTGTGGAAGTGCAGCGCCAGGGTGACCAGATCAAGCTGATCATGCCGGGCAATATCACCTTTGCCACCGACTCGGCCAACATCGCGCCAAGCTTCTATCAGCCGCTGAACAACCTTGCCGGTTCGTTCAAGCAGTTCAACCAGAACACCATCGAAGTGGTCGGCTTCACCGACAGCACCGGCAGCCGCCAGCACAATATGGACTTGTCTCAGCGCCGTGCACAGGCAGTCAGCGCCTACCTGACTTCGCAGGGTGTGGATGCCTCGCGTCTGTCGGTGCGTGGCATGGGCCCGGACCAGCCGATCGCCAGCAACGCCGACGCCAACGGCCGCGCGCAGAACCGCCGTGTGGAAGTCAACCTGAAGCCGATTCCGGGCCAGCAGTATGACCAGCAGCAAGGCCAGGTTCAGCAGTACCCCTGATTGATCCGCGGGGCTGCAACGCAGCCCCGGCTTGTTAGCGCACCACGCTGGCCTGGATGGCCGTCAGGGCAATGGTGTGCACGATGTCGTCCACCTGAGCCCCGCGCGGCAAGTCGTTCACCGGCTTGCGCAACCCCTGCAACATCGGCCCCAGGCTGACCCCGTCAGCACTGCGCTGCACAGCCTTGTGCGTGGTATTGCCCGTATTCAGGTCGGGGAACACGAACACCGTGGCCCGCCCGGCCACCGGGCTACCCGGCGCAATTTCCCGTGCAATGGCCGGGTTCGCTGCCGCGTCATACTGCAACGGCCCGTCGATCAGCAGCGCTTGCGTCGCGCCCTGTGCCAGGCGTGTCGCTTCGCGCACTTTCTCGACCTCTTCGTCGCTGGCCGAATCGCTTGAATAACTGATCATCGCCACCCGCGGCGCGATGCCGAAAGCCTGCGCCGATTCGGCGCTCTGTCGGGCAATCTCGGCCAGTTCGGCAGCGCTCGGATGCGGGTTCATCACACAGTCGCCGTACACCAGCACCTGCTCGGGGAACAGCATGAAGAACACCGACGACACCAGGCTTGAGCCCGGCGCGGTCTTGATCAGCTGCAGGGCAGGGCGGATGGTATTGGCGGTGGAATGCACCAGGCCGGAAACCAGGCCGTCCACTTCGTCCAGGGCCAGCATCATGGTGCCGATCACCACCGGATCTTCCAGTTGCTGCTCCGCCATCGGCGCATTCAGGTTCTTGCTCTTGCGCAGCTCGACCATCGGCTCCACGTAACGCCCGCGAATCAGCTCAGGGTCGAGGATCTCCAGGCCGGGCGGCAGGGTGATGCCTTGGGCGCGGGCCACAGCGTCGACATCTTCGGGCTTGGCCAGCAGCACGCAGCGGGCAATGCCACGGGCCTGACAGATGGCGGCAGCCTGAACCAGCAGTGGCTCGGCGCCTTCGGGCAGGACGATGCGCTTGTTGGCCTGTTGTGCACGCTGGATCAGCTGGTAGCGGAACACAGCCGGTGACAGGCGCAGTTCCCGCGGGGTGCCGCAGCGCTGGTGCAGCCACGCCGCGTCGAGGTGGCTGGCGACGAAGTCGGTGATGAACTCGGCGCGCTCGCGGTCGTCCACCGGGATTTCACGGTTCAGCGAGTTGAGCTGGTTGGCGGTGTCGTACGAGCCGGTGCTGACCGACAGGATCGGCAGCCCGGCCTGTAGGGCACCGCGGCACAGGCCGAGGATGCGCGAGTCGGGCTTGCTGTCACTGGTCAGCAGCAGGCCGGCCAGCGGCACGCCATTGATTGCTGCCAGGCTGACGGCGAGGATGATGTCGTCGCGGTCGCCCGGGGTTACCACCAGGGTGCCCGAGGTCAGCAGCGGCACCGTGTTGGCCACCGTGCGCGCGCAAATGATGATCTTGCTCATGCGCCGTTGCTCGTAGTCGCCGGCATTGAGCACCTGGGCGCCAAGCAGGTCTGCCACGTCACGGGTACGCGGGGCGTTCAGTTCCGGCTGAAAGGGGATGCAGCCGAGCAGGCGGAAGTCGTTGCCGCGCAGCAAGGGCGAGTGCTCGCGCAGGCGCGTGGCGAAGTCTGCCATGGTTTCATCGGTGCGCACTTTGTTGAGGATCACCCCGAGCACCTTGGGGTCGCGCGGGCCGCCGAACAGCTGTGCCTGCAGTTCAACCCGGCCAGACAGCTCGCTCAGCACTTCGTTTTCCGGTGCCGACACCAGGATAACTTCGGCATCCAGGCTTTTGGCCAGGTGCTGGTTGACCCGCGCCGCATAGCTGGCATGCCGCGTGGGCACCATGCCCTCGACCACCACCACGTCATTGCCGACGCAGGCTTGCTGGTACAGGCGGATGATTTCTTCCAGCAACTCGTCCAGCTGGCCGTCGCCGAGCATGCGCTCGACCTGGCCCAGGCTCAGCGGCACGGGGGGCTTGATGCCGTGGGTACGGGCCATCAGTTCGGTGGAGCGTTCTGGGCCGGTGTCACCCGGGTGAGGTTGGGCGATCGGCTTGAAGAAGCCGACCTTCAGGCCGGCGCGCTCCAGGGTGCGCACCAGGCCCAGGCTGATCGAAGTCAGGCCGACACCGAAGTCGGTCGGCGCAATGAAAAAAGTCTGCATGCGTGCTTCTCGAAATAAGCGGTGCAAGAAATTAACGGCCAAGGGTAGCGCTATCGGCCCCTTGTGCGCACCAGCCGCAAGCGAAAGGTTGGCCGATGTGCTGCGCGCGCAGTACTGGGTCGAGTACCCACGGCCTGGCCTGCCACGGCGGCTGATGCCGCAGGTGCTGGGTGTGGCCGCACGACAGTTCGGCCACCCAATGGCCTTCATCGTCCTGATGGAAGCCGGTGATCCGACTGATGGGCCGTTGCTCGTCCGCAGCGCGTTCGCAATCGGGCGATGGCTTGGTTACACTTGTCCGCTCTACATTCTTTTGCAAAAGGTCTTGCCCCATGCTGATCGCCGCCAACAAGGCTGTCTCCATCGACTATACCCTGACCAACGACGCCGGGGAGACCATCGACAGCTCCGCCGGTGGTGCGCCGCTGGTTTACCTGCACGGTGCCGGCAACATCATCCCGGGCCTGGAAAAAGCCCTGGAAGGCAAGCAGGCCGGTGACGAGCTGAACGTTTCCATCGAGCCGGAAGACGCCTACGGCGAATACCTGGCCGAACTGGTCAGCACCCTGAACCGCAGCATGTTCGAAGGCGTCGACGAGCTGGAAGTGGGCATGCAGTTCCACGCTTCCGCGCCGGACGGCCAGATGCAGATCGTCACCATCCGTGACCTGGACGGCGACGACGTCACCGTTGACGGCAACCACCCACTGGCTGGCCAGCGCCTGACCTTCCAGGTCAAGGTAGTTGACGTGCGTGATGCCAGCGAAGAAGAAATCGCTCACCGTCACATCCACGGTGAAGGTGGCCATCACCACTGATTTTCTGCGCTAAGCTCAGAAAGTCGCCAGGCGCTCGGGCAAACCGATTTGCCTTCCTTCGGGAGGTAGACGGTTTGGACGGGCGCCTTTTTAGTGGGCGGAATTCGCCTGCGCGGCAACCGGGAATCTGAGAGGGGATTTCATCATGAGTGCATTTCACGACCTGAAACTGGACAGGCTGGACGGTGGCGAGCTGCCCCTTGCACCGTTCAAGGGCCAAGTGGTGCTGGTGGTCAACGTTGCCTCCAAGTGTGGCCTGACGCCGCAATACAAGGCGCTTGAGAACCTCTACCAGGATTACAAGGACAAAGGCTTCAACGTGCTTGGCCTGCCGTGCAACCAGTTTGCCGGCCAGGAGCCGGGCAGTGAAAAGGACATTCAGGAATTCTGCAGCCTCAACTACGGGGTGAGTTTTCCGTTGGGGGCCAAGCTGGAAGTGAACGGGCAGGGCCGCCATTCGCTGTATCGCCTGCTGGCGGGTGAAGGCGCCGAGTTCCCAGGCGACATCACCTGGAACTTCGAGAAGTTTCTGGTGGGCAAGGACGGGCGGGTGCTGGCACGCTTTTCGCCACGCACGGCGCCGGATGATCCGGCAGTGGTGCAGGCGATCGAGAAGGCGCTGGGCTGATAAGCCTGCTCCGTATCAAGGCTGCCAGGTGCCTGGCACGGGATCTTCAGTGCCTGTGAGATCGAGCGCCACTCGATTTCACTGGCGCTGAAAACCCTGCGTCGAACCCCCAGCCTGAACACCGCTTCGACGGCAAGCACTGAACAAAAACCCCTCAAACTGCTCGACAATCCCCGGCCAGCCCTGACGACTGGCATGCTGCCGGGCATTCAACCGCACCCGGCGCAACGTTTCCTCTTCCTCCAGCAACCAGCCAGCTGCATCGATGAACGCCGCCTGATCCCCCGGCATGGCCAACGCGCCGCTGTGGCCGTGGCGAATATGCTGCGCTGCCGCCGCCTCGTCATACGCCACCACTGCCAGCCCTGAGGCCATGGCCTCAAGTACCACATTGCCGAAGGTCTCGGTCAGGCTCGGGAACAGGAACAGGTCACCGCTGGCATAGTGCTCGGCCAGTACCTCCCCGCGCTGGGCGCCGCAGAAAATCGCATCCGGCACCTGCTGCTCAAGCGCGGCGCGCTGCGGGCCGTCACCCACCACGACCAGGCGCAGGCGTTTCTGTGGATAAGTCTTCTGCAATGCCTCCAGGCAAGGGCGCAGCAGGCCCAGGTTCTTTTCCACCGCCAGCCGGCCGACATGCAGCACGGCGATGTCTTGCGGGCCTAGGCCCCAGCTTTCACGCAACGCCAGATTGCGCCGGGCCGGGTTGAACAGGCAGGCATCCACACCTCGGGCCAGCAGTTCCAGGCGTTCGAAACCACGGCGCTCCAGTTCCAGGCGTTGGCTGAGGCTAGGGACCAACGTGCTGGCCGTGCGCCGATGGAACCAGCGCAGGTAGTGCGTGAGCAGGCGCGCCAGCAGCCCCAGGCCGTACTGGCCGGAGTACTGCGGGAAGTTGGTGTGAAAGCCGCTGACCACGGCAATCCCCAGGCGCCGGGCCGCGCGCAGCGCGCTGAGCCCCAACGGCCCTTCGGTGGCGATGTACAGCACATCCGGGCGCTGTCGCCGCCAGCGGCGCAACAGCTTGTGCATGGACACCTCGCCCCACTGCAAGCCCGGGTACCCAGGCAGGCCCCAGCCACGGCACAGCATCAGCTGCGGGTCGTTGTGCACGGGCCCTTCACCGGCCTGACGCGGCCGCACCACCTCGACTTCATGGCCACGCTGGCGCAACCCTTCACTCAGGCGGCCAAGGGTATTGGCCACGCCGTTGATCTCGGGCGGGAAGGTTTCGCTGACCAAGGTGATACGCAGGGCGGGTGTATTCATGACAAAAAGTTTCCGCCTGCGGGGTTGCGTGAATGTGACTGCCATGTGACGTACTGATGACGCCTGACCAGCAACACGCTGCGCCTTATGAATATTTCCTTTTATGGCACTCAAGAAGGTGTCCCTGGCAGCCGATGAAGATGCATTCGACTACCGATGCGCTCCAGGAGTGCGGTGATGTTCAACAACAAGCTCAAGCAAGAAATCCGGCAGCTGCGCGAAGACCTGATGTCCATCGAACAGGTCAAGAGTAGCCTCGACAGCGAAATGCTGGTGCTGCAGCTCGACCCCCAGGGACGGATCGAGATGGTCAATGGCAACTTCGAGAGCGAGATGCTCTACCGCGCCGATCAATTGCTTGGACGCAGCATCGAGGACATCGTCCCCGCCCATGTGAAGTCGCTGGACTTCTACCAGCGCATGAAAAGCGCGATCAGCCGTGGCGAACACCTCAATGGCGCGTTCCGCCTGCTGCGCGGCAACGGCCATGAAGCCTGGTTGCGGTCGATCCTGCAGCCGGTCAAGAACAGCGAAGGGCGCATCAAGTACTTCACCATGCACTCCAGCGACCTTACCCGCACCATCGAGACATCCCGCGAGCACGAAAGCCTGATCAAGGCATTGATGCGCTCTACCGGCGTGATCGAATTCGACCTCAACGGCACCATCCTCACCGCCAACGAGCGCTTCCTGGCTGCGGTCGGCTACCGCCTGGAGCAGATCCGCGGCAAGCACCACCGCATGTTCTGCGAGCCGGAGGAGGCCAACTCGGTCGGCTACCAGGCGTTCTGGGACAAGCTGCGCCGTGGCGAATACGTTGCCGACCGCTTCAAGCGTATCGATGCCCATGGCCGGGTGATCTGGCTGGAAGCATCGTACAACCCGCTCTTCGACGCCCACGATGTGCTGTACAAGGTGGTCAAGTTCGCCACCGTGATCACTGACCAGGTCAATCAGGAGCAGGCCGTGGCCGAAGCGGCAGACGTGGCCTACAACACCTCGCTGGGCACCGATGCCAGTGCGCGCAAGGCCACTGCTGTGGTGACCCAGAGCGTCAGCGTGATGCGTGGCCTGGAAGCCTCGATGCAAGAGGCGGCCGAGGGGATCCAGGCGCTGGACACCCAGTCCCGGGTGATCGGTTCGATCATCAAGACCATCAGCGACATCGCCGGGCAGACCAATCTGCTGGCGCTGAACGCAGCCATCGAAGCTGCCCGCGCGGGCGAGCAGGGCCGGGGGTTTGCCGTGGTTGCCGACGAAGTGCGCCAGCTGGCTTCGCGCACCAGCACCGCGACCGAGGAAATCGCCCGGGTGGTGCAACAGAACGAGCAACTGGCCCAGGCGGCGGTATCGATCATCGATACCAGCAAACGCCAGGCCGAGCAGGGGTTGGCGCTGGCCGATGAGACCGGCAGCGTGATTGTCGAGATTCAGGACGGGGCGAAGCGGGTGGTGGATGTGGTCGGGCAGTTTTCCAGCCGGTTGGGGCAGTAGCAGCCAAGTAACCGGGGCCGCTCTGCGGCCCATCGCCGGCAAGCCGGGCTCCCACACTTACGGCATAGCCCTCAAGTTCTGCAGGGCCCAAGTGGGAGCCTGGACGCTGTACTCAGTTGCGCTCGCGCACCCAGAACAACGTAGCCCCGGCCACCGCCGCCGGCATCATCAGCACGTTCACCCCCGGAATCATCAGCGCCAGGTAGGTGATGCCGCCAAAGCCCAGCGACTGCCAGCGTTTTTGCCGCAGCCAGGCGAGCATGTCCTGCCAGCTCATCTTGTTGTTGTCTGCCGGGTAGTCGATGTACTGGATGGCCATCATCCATACCCCGAACATCAGCCACAGCGGCGCGGCGATTACATTGACTACCGGGATGAGCGAGAGGATGAACAGGCCGATGGCCCGTGGCAGGAAGTAGCCCAGCTTGCGCATTTCGCGGCTGAAGGTGCGTGGCACCATGGCCGCCAGCTCACCCCAGCTGAACGCCGGGAAGGTGTCTTCGCCACGTACCACCACCTCGACCTTTTCTGCCAGGAAGCCATTGAACGGTGCGGCAATGATGTTGGCCACCAGCGTGAAGGTGAAGAACACCATCAGCACCAGCAAGGCAACGAACAGCGGCCAGAGTATGTAGCTGAGGAAGCTCAACCAGTCTGGCAGCGTCGGCATCAGGGCATCCAGCCACAGGCTGAACTGGTGCCCGGCGAAGTAGACCATGCCACCGAACAGCAACAGGTTGACCGCCAGCGGCAGCAGCACGAACAACCGCAGGTTGGGGCTCAGCACCAGTTTCAGGCCTTCGCGAAGGTATTGGGGGCCAGAGAGGACAGGGGCTTGCATCGAGGTACTCCGCAAAGAAGGAAAACGCGCTGACCTTACCGAGTTTGCCGCGCCGACGAAAGGCGGGCAGCCAGGGGGAAACCGGCTGTAACAAAAGCGCCAGGCATTGGCAGTCGATGAAATCACGGCATAGAGGATGCCTATGAGGTGGATTGTCGAAGGATATTTCCTTAATCTTTGCGACCTCGCTACAGTGCGCTCAACTTTCCGCTTTCCGGGCCTGTGCGTTGTAGCCTTCCCCAAGTGCTGCGTGGGCCCCTTTTAATTTTCCAGCTGGCGCAGCCGGTACACCGATGCCGGCCCTGCGGCCCGCTCGACAGGAGTTCGACATGTCTGAAGTACGTCATTCGCGCGTCATCATTCTGGGTTCCGGCCCTGCCGGTTACAGCGCTGCGGTGTATGCCGCCCGTGCC
>NZ_JABMCW010000200.1:0-10387 GCF_013179705.1 Pseudomonas sp. CM25
GTTTTTTCGAGGCATAAAGAAACCGGCTTTTACAGCCGGTTTTTTTATGGCATGTGGACAGCATCAGACCTTGTCGATATCCACATCCTTGGTCTCTTTCAAGCAGAAGATTCCAACAACCAGGCTGATCCCGGTGACCAGCACCGGGTACCACAGCCCGTAGAAGATATCTCCCGTGTAAACCACCAGGGCGAACGACACGGTTGGCAGGAAGCCGCCGAACCAGCCGTTACCAATGTGGTAGGGCAGCGACATCGAGGTGTAGCGGATGCGGGTCGGGAACAGCTCGACCATTACTGCCGCCAGCGGTCCATAGGTCATGGTCGCGATCAGGATCATCGCCACGATCAGCACCACCACCATTACCTCGTTGACCTGCGCCGGATCAGCCTTGGCCGGGTAGCCAGCCTGTTCCACTGCGCTGCGCATGGCGGCTTCGTCGAAACCATTGATGGTCTTGTCACCAATGTTCACCACCACATCGCTGCCCGCCACGCTTACCGAGCTGTAGGGCAGGCCTTGCTTGACCAGGAAGGTCTTGACCTTGTCGCATGGGCTGTCGAAACGCGCCTTGCCGACCGGGTCGAACTGGAAGGTGCAGCTTTTCGGGTCGGCGGTGACCACGATCGGCGCCTGACGGCTGGCGGCGTCGATCTGCGGGTTGGCGTAATGGCTAAGCGCCTTGAACAGTGGGAAGTACAGTACCGTGGCCAGCAGCAGGCCAAGCATAAGGATAGGTTTGCGGCCGATACGGTCCGACAGCCAGCCGAAGAACACAAAGAACGGCGCACCGATTACCACGCTGATGATCAACAGGGTGTTGGCCTGGGCGGGGTCCATCTTCAACATCTGGGTCAGGAAGAACAGCACGTAGAACTGCGCCGTGTAGAAGGTCACGGCTTGCCCGGCGTTGATGCTGAACAGGGCGGTGAGCACTACTTTCAGGTTTGGCCAGGAGGTGAACGACTCACGGATCGGCGATTTGCTGATCTTGCCTTGG
The DNA here is from genome assembly GCF_013179705.1 of Pseudomonas sp. CM25. Taxonomy (NCBI): domain Bacteria; kingdom Pseudomonadati; phylum Pseudomonadota; class Gammaproteobacteria; order Pseudomonadales; family Pseudomonadaceae; genus Pseudomonas; species Pseudomonas sp. CM25. The sequence goes on from NZ_JABMCW010000200.1 coordinate 1,001, forward strand.
GCCTTCATTTTCACGAAGGCCGGCGACTCGTGCATGCTCATGCGGATCCAGGTGGAGATCGCCAGCAGGAAGATCGACAGCAGGAACGGCAGGCGCCAGCCCCAGGTTTCGAACTCATCACCGCTGATGTAGCGGCTGCCCAATACCACCAGCAGGGACAGCAGCAAACCAAGCGTGGCGGTGGACTGGATGAAACCGGTGTGGAAACCACGCTTGCCGTGCGGCGCATGCTCGGCCACGTAGGTGGCGGCACCACCATATTCACCGCCCAGCGCCAGCCCCTGCAGCATGCGCAGGACCACCAGGATGATCGGCGCGGCGATGCCGATGCTGGCGTAAGTCGGCAACAGGCCCACTGCAAAGGTGGACAGCCCCATCAGCACGATGGTGACCAGGAAGGTGTACTTGCGCCCGATCATGTCCCCCAGGCGCCCGAACACCAGCGCGCCGAACGGCCGTACCAGGAAGCCTGCAGCGAAGGCCATGAGGGCAAAGATGAAAGCGGTGGTGTCGTTCACGCCAGCGAAGAACTGCTTGCTGATGACCGCTGCCAGCGCGCCATAGAGAAAAAAGTCATACCACTCGAAAACCGTCCCGAGGGATGACGCGAAAATGATCTTGCGTTCTTCACGGCGGCTGGAGCTGCTGGCCGCCGCACCCTGTTCCTGGATGTAATCCGACATCGTTGCTGTCCTCGGCCCGCAGGCCACAGTGATTATTCTTGTTGTTCCACTGCCGGTGGCTTTCGACCGCAAGCTACCGCTATTGCACGCTCCCGGGTCAGGGGGTCGGTATCGCGTCTTCGTTCAAGCAGGTCTGGGTGGCAGCTCCTTTGAGGATCAACTGGGCCGCCTTCTCGGCGATCATCAGCGTGGGTGAACAGGTATTGCCCGAGGTGATCTGCGGCATGATCGAGGCGTCCGCCACACGTAGCCCGGGGATGCCACGCACGCGCAGCTGGTTATCCACAACATCCATTTCGCCATGGCCCATGCGGCAGGTACCAACGGGGTGGAATATGGTGGTGCCGATCTTGCCGGCGGCTTCGAACAGATCCTCCTCGGTGTGCAAGGCTGAACCCGGCAGATACTCCCTGGGATCAAAACGGGCGAGGGCAGGGGCCTGGACAATGCGCCGGGTCAGGCGGATGGCGTCAGCGGCGACGCGCAGGTCCTGCGGGTCGCTGAGGTAGTTGGGGTCGATCGATGGCGTGCTGTTCATGTCGGCGCTGCGGATATCGATGCGCCCGCGGCTGACCGGGCGCAGGTTGCACACCGATGCGGTAAAGGCCGGAAACTGATGCAGCGCCTCGCCAAAGCGCTCCAGCGACAGCGGCTGCACGTGATATTGCAGGTTGGCGGTGGCCTGCTCCGGACTGGAACGTGCGAAGGCACCCAGTTGGCTTGGCGCCATGGCCAGCGGGCCGCTGCGGTCATACAAGTAGCGCAAGCCCATGCCCATCTTGCCCCATAGGCTGTTGGCCATCTGGTTAAGGGTGCGGGTGTTGCGGATCTGGTAGATCAGCCGCAGTTGCAGGTGGTCCTGCAGGTTGCCACCAACGCCGGGCATGTCATGGCGTACGCCTATCCCCAGGCTTTCCAGCAGCTGGCGCGGGCCGATACCGGAGCGCTGCAGAATACCCGGCGAGCCCACGGCCCCCGCACAGAGAATGATCTCGCGACGCGCCGCAAACTCATGCCAGCTGCCTTGCCAGGATGCCTTCACAGCCCGGGCCCGGGTGTTGTTCAGCAGCACCTGGTCGACCTGCACACCCGTCAGCACAGTCAGGTTGGGGCGCTGCGCGATAGGCCGCAGGAAAGCCTTGGAGGCATTCCAGCGCACACCGCTGCGCTGGTTGACCTGAAAGTATCCACAGCCCAGGTTGTCGCCGGTGTTGAAGTCATCGACCTTGGCAATGCCGCTTTGCTCGGCGGCATCGCGGAAGGCATCGAGGATCGGCCAGCTGTAGCGCTGCCGTTCGACCCGCCACTCGCCATCACCACCATGGTGCTCGCTGGCGCCCGCAAAGTGATTCTCGCTGGCCTTGAACAGCGGTAGCACATCGTTCCAGGCCCAGCCCTCATTGCCTTGCTCGGCCCAACGATCATAGTCGGCGGCCTGGCCGCGCATGTAGATCATGCCGTTGATCGACGAGCAGCCACCCAGGACCTTGCCGCGCGGGTAACCCAACGCACGGCCACCCAGGCCTGTTTGTGCCTCGGTCTTGAAGCACCAGTCGGTGCGTGGGTTGCCGATGCAGTACAGGTAACCGACGGGGATGTGGATCCAGGGATAGTTGTCGCGGCCACCCGCTTCCAGCAGCAGCACGCGGCAGGAAGGGTCGGCGGACAAACGATTGGCCAGCAGGCAACCGGCGGGACCGGCGCCCACAATTACGTAGTCGAAGACAGAATCGGCTGATGGCATGTGCAACCTCGGGCCTGTTTTTTATTCTTGTCCCGATCCATCTTAGTGAGTATTTTCGCAGGGGAAACACGAGATTTCGCGCAGCCGTTGTGCGTTTTAGCACAGTGGCAAGCTTGCACCGAACTGCCAAAAAGGATCAGCATGTTCGACTGGAACGATCTGCGGTATTTCCTCGAGTTGCAGCGCAGTGGCCGCCTGCTCACTGCCGCCAAGCGTCTTAATACCACTCACAGTACCGTTGCCCGGCATATCGAGAGCATCGAGCAAAGCCTGGGCACTGCGCTGTTTGTGCAGCATGCCCAGGGCTACGAGTTGACGCCCTCCGGTCAGGCCCTGCTCAAGCACGCCGAAGCCATGGAGAACGTCGCCCTGCTGGCGCAGGAAGAAATCACCCAGGCCATCACCCCATTGGGCAAGATTCGCCTGGGGGTTACCGAAGGCATCGGCATCATGTTCTTCACCCCGCGCATGAATGCACTGTTCGAGCGCTACCCAGGCCTGGAGGTGGAGCTGGTGGCCGTGCCGCGCTTTGTCAGCATTCTCAACCGCGAGGCGGAGATCAGCATCCACCTGGAACGGCCCAACGCCGACCTGCTGATAACCCGCAAGCTCACCGACTATCGCCTGGCCCTTTACGCCAGCCAGGCCTACCTCGATCGCGCACCGCCACTGCGTACCCGCGAGGACCTGGCCCGGCACAGCTGGATCGGTTACGTCGACGACTTGCTGTTCAGCCAGGAGCTGCTGTTTCTCAACAGCTTTTGCCGGGCGCCCAACGTGGTGTTTCGCAGCACCAGCGTGATCGCCCAGCAAGCCGCCGCCCGCGCCGGCCTGGGCATCGCCGTGCTGCCCAACTACATGGCCCGCCACGACCCGACGCTGGTGCGCGTGCTACCCGGCGAAACCATCCAGCGCAGCTACTGGATCTGCACCCGCCGCGAACTGCACAAATCGGTGCGCCTGCGGGTGGTGTGGGACTACCTGTTGGCGCTGTGCGATGCAGAACAGAGCGAGCTGTTAGCCCAATAGCGCTTTGCCAGCCAGCAGCAGCGCGGCCACAAAACCTGCCACGGCAAACATCTGCTGCAGGCGCGGCCCGGCCAACCTGGCTGCCAGTGGCCGCGCCAGCAACAGGCCGGCTACCGCACCGACGGCGAACGGAGCGCCGACCTGCCAGTGCATCACCCCAGCCAGGCTGGCGCTGACCACACTGCCGGTAGAGACCAGGGCGATGACCGCCAGCGAGGTGGATACGATGCTGGCCATGCGCAGATTGGTGTAGCGATTGAGGGCCGGGATGATGACGAATCCTCCGCCGACACCGAGCAAGCCCGAAAGCAGCCCGGATAACCCGCCAGTGAACGCCAGAGCCCGCGCGCAGGGCAGGGTCCAGCGCAAACGGCCCTGCAACGGGTTCAGTACACAGGGTTCGATATAGCGGTGGGCGTCATTCGCTTCCCCGCGCAGCTCCCTGGCGGCCTTGCGCCAGATGCGCAGGCAGGCATAAATCAGTACTCCGGCGAACACCAGCTGCAAGGGTGTATTCGGCACACGGTGCGCCAGCATCAGCCCGAACGGCGCCGCTGCCACCCCCACCAGCGCAATGAACAGCGCCGCCCGGTAACGCACCAGACCCTGACGCAAGCCCAGCACCGCGCCAACCGCCGCGGCCATGCCGACCGCAAGAAGGCCGACCGGAGCGGCCTCGACCATCGACAGCCCCAGGCCGAACACCAGCAAAGGGACCGCAAGAATGCCACCACCGGCACCGGTCAGGGCCAATACAGCGCCGATGATCGCGCCCAGTCCGGCCCCCAGCAACTGATGCTCGATCACCGCCCACCCTCGGTTACCAGCGGCTGCGGCCGTGCCAGCCACTCACGGCCCTTGAGCATGGCTTGCCAGTACAACGGTGGCAGCGCCTGCGCCTTGAGCAGCCAGGCCAGGCGAGTCGGCTTGCGGCCATCCAGCAACCAGCCGGGAAAGCTTGGTGCCAGTTTGCCGCCATAGGTGAATTCGGCCAGCACGATCTTGCCGCGCTCGACGGTGAGCGGGCACGAGCCATAGCCATCGTATTGAGCCAGGGTAGGCAACCTGCCTAGCGCTACCAGGACGTTGTTTGCCACTACCGGTGCCTGCTTGCGAGCAGCTGCGGCAGTCTTGGCATTGCTGGTATTGGCAACATCCCCAAGTGCATGAACGTTGCTGAAGTTGCGATGCCGGAGCGTGTACGGGTCTACATCAACCCAGCCAGCGGTGTCGGCCAACGGGCTCTCGCGAATGAAATCCGGTGCCACCTGCGGCGGTACCACATGCAGCATGTCGAAGGCTTCGATGCAGGTTTCGCTGCTGCCATCGGCTAGCGTGCGGACAAAAGTGGCGCGCTTGTTCGGGCCGTCGACGGCGATCAGTCGGTGGCTGAACTTGAGGTCCACGGCGTACTTGTCGATGTACTTCATCAGTGCCGGCACGTAATCCGCCACACCGAACAGCACCGCGCCTGCATTGAAGAAGCTGGCTTTGACTGCACCCTGGTGGCCGTTACGCAGCCAGTGGTCGCAAGACAGGTACAAGGCCTTCTGCGGCGCGCCTGCGCATTTGATCGGCATGGGTGGCTGGCTGAACAGGGCGCGGCCCTGCTTGAGCTTCTGCACCAGTTCCCAGGTATAGGGCGCCAGGTCATAGCGATAATTGGAGGTCACGCCGTTACGCCCCAAGGTCTCGCTCAGCCCGTCAATGGCCGCCCAGTCAAGCTTGAGGCCGGGGCAGACCACCAGCTGCTCATAGCTGATGGCGCGGCCGTCTTCCAGCTTGACCAACTGAGCCGACGGGTCGAAGCACTGTACTCGCGCCTTGATCCAGCGCACACCACGCGGAATGGTCGAGGCCATGGTTCGGGCAGTGCTCGGCGCCTTGAACACACCGGCCCCGACCATGGTCCAGCCAGGCTGGTAGTAATGCACTTCGGCGGGGTCGATCAAGGCCACGTCCAGCGACGGGTCACGGCTGATCAGGCTGGAAGCGGTGGCGATACCGGCGGCACCGGCACCGACGATGACCACTTTGTGGTGGTCGGAATTGGCAGGGGACAACAAGGCAGGCATGGCGGTAAATCCTGGGATCTGGTTATGGGGCAGTACGCTCACAGCTTGTTCAGCGGGATTTTCAGGTAACGCACACCGTTCTCTTCCGGTGCCGGGAGTTGGCCGCTGCGCATGTTTACCTGCACCGAAGGCAAGATCAGCACGGGCATATCAAGGGTTTTGTCGCGAGCTTCACGCATGGCGACGAAGTGGTCCTCGTCGACGCCCTGATGGATGTGGATATTGCTGGCGCGCTGCTCGGCGACAGTGGTGACGTACTGCATGTCGCGGCCACCGGGCAGGTAGTCGTGGCACATGAAAAGCCGGGTCTGGTCGGGGAAGGCCAGCAGTCGGCGGATCGAGCGGTACAGGGTGCGCGCATCGGCCCCCGGGAAATCGCAGCGGGCGGTGCCGTAGTCGGGCATGAACAGGGTATCGCCAACGAACAGCGCAATTTCGCCGGCATCCTCGAACATGAAGCTCATACACGCAGGCGTATGCCCCGGGGTGTGCAGGGCTCGCGCGTGCAGGTTACCTATGCGGAAACCTTCCTCGTCTTCGAACAGCACATCGAACTGGCTACCATCGCGCGCGAATCCGGGCTCGGCATTGAACAAGGCACCGAACACTTTCTGCACTTGCTTGATGTGCGCACCTATGGCGGTATGGCCGCCGAGCTTTTCCTTGAGGTAGGCAGCTGCCGAGAGGTGGTCGGCGTGCACATGGGTTTCCAGCACCCATCGCACGGTGGCCTTCAGTTCTTCCACGCGCGCGATCAGGCGGTCCGCCGAGGCGGTGTTGGTGCGTCCGGATTTGGGGTCGTAATCCAGCACGCTGTCGATCAAAGCACACTGCCGGGTTTCACGGTCCATGACCAGGTAACTGATCGTCGAGGTCGCCGCATCGTAGAAGGCGTCCACGTGAATGTTGTTGCCTATGATCATTACGTTCTCCAATTTATCCGCCCCGCCTTTTCAGGCGCAGGCAGTGACAGGAGGTATATCAAGATGCGTGCCAGCGTTTTTTGAGGTTTGCACGCCAATGAAACCGAGCTTTGGCTGAACGCTGCCAGCGACGATGGCAGCCAGGCTGGCAGTCGACTGTCAGCCAATGGCAGTGTTTGGCAGTCCTTGTTACCCTGCGTCTGTCATCCAAACGGTGCCGTCATGCCAGAAGCCCATCCCCTCATCCTAGCTCTGGTTTCCTACCTTGAGCACGATGCCCTGCCAACTATCGTGCTGGACACCGACTACAACATCCTGGCGGCCAACGCTGCCTATCGCCGCCAGTTCGGTAGCCACGGCTTGGCTCCGCTGGGTGAGAAATGCCACAAGGTGTCCCACCACTACGCCGTGCCTTGCGACCAGGCGGGCGAGCATTGCCCGATGCGCAAGGCGTGGGACAGCAAGGTGCCGGAGCGGGTGTTGCACATTCATCACACGCCGCGCGGGCCTGAACATGTTGATGTTGAACTGCGTCCGATACTGGATGAGCAGGGCAGGGTGGTGGCGTTTGTCGAGCGCCTGACCACCATCACCCTTGCTGCGGCTCAGCCTCAGGAACAAGGGCTGGTCGGCCGGGCGCCAGCCTTCAAGGCTGCCCTGGCCAGCCTGCAGCGAGCGGCGCCAGCGCAGATCCCGGTATTGCTGCAAGGCGAGTCGGGTACCGGCAAGGAACTGTTCGCCCGCGCGGTGCACATGGGTAGCCCCAGGGCCAACGGTCCGCTGGTGGTAGTGGACTGCACCAGCCTCACCGAGTCGCTATTCGAAAGCGAGTTGTTCGGCTACGAGAAAGGCGCATTCACCGGCGCCAATCAGCGCAAGATCGGCCTGGCCGAAGCAGCCCACGGCGGCACCCTGTTCCTCGATGAAATTGGCGAAGTGCCGCTGGCGATGCAGGTGAAGCTGTTGCGCCTGATCGAGTCTGGCAGCTTCCGCCCGGTGGGGAGCCTGCGTACAGTGCACTCGGACTTCCGCCTGGTGTCGGCGACGCACAAACCGCTCCGGCAGATGGTCGCAGAGGGAAGCTTCCGCGAAGACCTGTATTACCGCATCAGTGGCTTCCCGATCCGCCTGCCGGCACTGCGCGAGCGGGTTGAGGATTTGCCCTTGCTCGCGCAGAGCTTGCTGCAGCGTATGGCAGGCAAGGCGACAGCCAGACTTGGCGAAGCTGCGTTACAGCAGCTTGGGCTGCATCCGTTCCCGGGCAACATTCGCGAGCTGCGTAATATTCTGGAAAGGGCGCGGTTGTTTGCCGACGATGGGCTGATTCGGCCTGAGCACCTGCCGGAGGATGTCGGCCCGCCGAGCCAGATCCAAGCGGGCGGTCGCCGCAACAACCTGGGTGAGTTGGCGCAGGCGTTGGAACAGTTCAAAGGCTCGCGCAGCGAATTGGCCAGCCATCTTGGGTTGAGCGAGCGCACGCTCTATCGCCGGTTGAAGGCACTCGGGGTGTCGTAGCCACCTTTACCGGACCTTTACTCAAGCCCTGACATTACGCGGCAAAAACCGTGGTCTCATCAGTTAACCGAACCCGGCACACAGCTCCACCGGGCGTTAACATGCAGAGGACCCGCAAATGAAAAAAGCCCTAACCGTGATCTGCGCCGCGCTCCTGTTCAGCGCACCGCTGGCCAGTTTCGCGCAGCCAGGCCCTCCTGACCGGCATGACAACGGCCCATCGCACCAAGGCAACTCGCCGCATGCTCAGCCGCAGCACCAAGGCCGACATGACAATGGCCGTGGCCCCGCTTACCGCAACCCGAACTACAGACCGCAGCAAGGTATGCCGGTACCCCATCAGCAGTGGCAACGCGGCCATGTTGTGGACCCGCATTACCGTGGCGACCGTTACTGGGTGACGGACTGGAAAGCACGCCACCTGTATGCGCCGCCGCGTGATCACCGCTGGTTGTCTGTGAACGGCGACTATGTGCTGGTGGCAATCGCCAGTGGTGTAATCGTCAACATCCTTAGTGGTTACTGATTTCTCAGGCACTAAAAAGCCCGCATCAGCGGGCTTTTCAGTGGGTGCTGTCTACACCTGATCAGAAGTCCAGGTTCGACACCGACAGCGCGTTGCTTTCGATAAATTCACGACGCGGTTCGACTGCATCACCCATCAGGGTGTTGAAGATCTGGTCGGCGGCGATGGCATCTTCGATGGTGACCTTGAGCATGCGGCGGACGGTTGGGTCCATGGTGGTTTCCCACAGCTGATCAGGGTTCATCTCACCCAGCCCTTTGTATCGCTGGATAGTGTGGCGCTTGGTGGTTTCGTTCATCAGCCAGTCCAGGCCTTCCTTGAACTCGACAATCGCCTTGCGGCGTTCGCCGCGCTGCACATAGGCACCTTCACCCAGCAGGCTGGACAGCTTGGTACCGACGTTGACCACCGTGCGGTAGTCATTGCTGCCGAAGAAGTCGCGGTTGAACGTGATGTAGCTGGCCAGACCGTGCGAGGTAATCTCGACTTCCGGCAACCAGACATTGCGTTCCTTGTCTTCACGCAAGCTCGCCTTATACGCCAGGCCAGACTTCTGGCTGTTGTTCAAGCGCTCCTGGAATTTACTCAACCAGGCCTGCATGGTCGCGTGATCGCCGAGCTGATCCAGGGTGACTTCCGGCAGGTAGATGAAGTGCTCGGTCAGCTCTTCCGGGTACAGGCGCGACAGGCGCTTGAGCGTCTTCATCACGCTGCGGAACTCGTTGACCAACGCCTCCAGCTGCACGCCGGAAACAGCTGGCGCAGACTCGTCCAGGTGCAGGCTGGCATCTTCGAGGGCCGACTGGGTCATGTATTCTTCCATGGCCTCGTCGTCCTTGATGTACTGCTCCTGCTTACCTTTTTTCACCTTGTACAGTGGCGGCTGGGCGAT
>NZ_JABMCW010000201.1:0-10382 GCF_013179705.1 Pseudomonas sp. CM25
GCGGGAAGTGCTGCTCCTGTTCGGTGGCCGGCACCAGGCGTAGGCCGACATGGCTGTAACCGGCGCGGGCCGCCGCCTCGATCATGTCAGGCGGGGAAAGCTCAAGCACCGTCAAGGCGGCCAGGGAGAAAATTCGATCAGTCATTATCGTCACCAGAAAACAGGGAGGTCGGGTCAGGCAATGTGTTCAGGCGCGCAGGCCCGACCGCTTTGCGCGGCCTGGCGAATTGCTTCGATCAGCGCCAGCGTGCGGCCGCCATCGGCGGCATCGATCAGCGGTGCCTGTTCACCACGGGCCACGCGCACGAAGTGTTGCAACTGCAAGGTCAAGGCTTCGCCCGCAGGGACGCGCTCCTCACTTTGCAACAACGGCGTGTGCCAACCCGCGCCAGCTTCGGCGTAGTGCCAGCGCTTGAGCTGGGGAATGCTCAGAGAACCCTCGGTGCCGGCCAGCAGGTAGCAAGGTTGGCCGTCCTGGCGTGGGTATATCGGGCTCTCCCCCGAATCCAGCTCCCAACTCCAGGGCGCGGCCACCGCGTCGGAGCCGGTCAGGCTGCCCAGCGCACCATTGGCAAACTGCAGCAGCACGGCGGCGCTGTCTTCATTGGCAAAACCGCGTACATCGTTGCGGGTGAACGCCTGCACCTGTACCACCTCGCCGCACAGGTGGCGCAGCAGGTCGAGGTCATGGATCAGGTTGGTCAGCAAAAAACCCGCCCCCGGTTCGCGGCGCCAAGGGGTTTCAAAGTAGCTGTCGGGTTTTTGCAGCTGCCACAGCGCGGTGACGTTGATCAGCCGGCCCAGTTTGCCGTCGGTGATCACCTGGTGCGCCTTGGCGATCAGCGGGTTATGGCGGCGGTGGTGGCCCACCAGCACCGGCACAGCCCGGCGACGCGACGCCTCTACCAAGGCTCGGATTTCATCCAGATGCACACCCACAGGCTTTTCCACCAGCACCGGTACGCCGGCTTCGACGCAATCCAGCGCGGTGGCGACATGCAGGTTGTTCGGGTTGGCGACGATCACCGCCTCGGGGCGCACGCGCTCCAGCATCTGGCGGTGGTCGGCAAAACAGGGCACGCCGCATTCGGCGGCGAAGGCCTCGGCCTGCGGGCCCGGATCGGCCACCGCACAGAGCTGGGCCTGCGGCACATTGAGCAAGTGCCGGTAATGCTGGCGGCCCATGATGCCGGCGCCGATCAAGGCAATACGAAGGGGTGCGTTCAACAGCCTGTCCTCTTGTCTTTGTTGTCGAGAAATTTATGAAACGCTGTTCCACAATTCACATTTGACAATTTAGAACCAAGTTCAGCTTTTCAGAAGAAGCCGTAGAGCAGATTGTGCGGTAATCGACCGGAAATGCGTTATCAGGCAAACAGCTCACTGGCCAGGCTGGCCGCCGAAAGCTCTTGCGCGGCTGCCAGCAACAGCGGCGCCAGCTCTGCCAGGCGGCCTGGCGCCAGGCGCGCACTGGGCCCGGCGATGCTCAGCACGCCGATGACCTCGTCACTTTGCGGGCGGCGTACCACGGCGGCCAAGGCCGAGGTGCCGATGGCCGAGGTCTGTTCGACCCAGGCATAGCCACGTTCGCGGGCGCCCTGCAGGTAGGCAAGCAGATCATCGGTGGAGCGCGGCGCATTCGGGCCGAACTGCGCAGGGTCGGCAATGCCCTGGCGCAGCACCATCTGCACGGCCTGTTCATCGTCCAGGCTGGCCAGCCAGGCATGCCCCGAAGCGGTATAGAACAGCGGGGCGTCGCGGCCCATGTCCGGGTCGTAACGCAGCCCGGAACGGGCGCCCTGGGACTTGGCGATCCAGGTCTGGCGAGCGCCATCGATCACGCCAAGCCGCACCAGTTCGCCGCTGTCCTGGGCCAGGCGGTCGAGAATTGGCTGGATGATGTCGGCACCACTGCTGGCCAGGTAACGGAAGCCCTGGGCCACCAGCTTGGCCGACAACTGGTAGCGGCTGTTGTCACGGTTCTGGCGCACATAACCCAGCCGTATCAGCTCGGCAAGCATGCGGTGTGCAGCGCTTTTGGGGATATCCAGGCGCTCGGCCAGGGTTTGCAGCGGCAACCCTTGCGGTTCGCCGGTAAGGCTTTCTACAAGACTGAAGGCGCGTTCGATCTGACTGCCAGCCATGACACAGGTCCCTGAAGTTTTTTTGGATTCTAGAAGATGATTCCACATCACAGATAGCCCTGCAGCCCAGACCCCGTTAAATGTCCGGTGATCGCCCATTACTCACCCGGTTCCAGCAACCTGACCTTGAAAGTCAGCTGGCCCCGCATAGAGAATATGGAATCACGTTCCAATAATAAAAGAGGGATTACGCAATGCCTTCCACCCCCGTCGAAACCGAATGCGATGTACTGGTCATAGGCTCAGGTGCCGCCGGGCTGGCAGCGGCCGTAACGGCAGCCTGGCATGGGCAGAAGGTGATCGTGGTGGAGAAGGAGCCGGTATTCGGCGGCGCCACCGCGTGGTCCGGCGGCTGGGCCTGGGTGCCGCGCAACCCGCTGGCGCGCAGGGCCGGCATCGAGGAAGACATCGAGCAGCCACGGACTTACCTGCGCAATGAATTGGGCGCCGGTTACAACGCAGAGCGCGTCGATGCCTTCCTTGAAGCCTGCCCGCACATGGTGGCGTTTTTCGAAAAGCACACGGCGCTGCAGTTTGCCGACGGCAATGGCATCCCGGATATGCATGGCGACACGCCTGGCGCGGCCCAGGGCGGGCACCAGGTGATCGCGGCGCCCTATGACGCCCGTGAAGTCGGTGAGTTGCTGCCGCGCCTGCGCAGGACGATGCGCGAAACCTCGTTCATGGGCATGCCGATCATGGCCGGTGCCGACCTGGCGGCGTTCCTCAACATGACCCGCTCACCCAAGGCCCTGCTGCACGTGTGCAAACGCTTCGCTTGCCATCTTTACCACCTGGCCCGATACCGCCGGGCGATGCACCTGGTCAACGGCGTGGCGCTGGTGGCGCGCCTGGCCAAGTCGGCACAGGACCTGGGGGTGCAGCTGCGGGAGTCGGCGCCGGCCAGACACCTGCTGGTCGAGGACGGCCAGGTACGCGGCGCGTGGGTGACCACAGCGCACGGCGAGCAGCTGATCCGCGCCAAGGCCGTGGTACTGGCGGCAGGCGGTTTCCCCAACGACAACGCCCGGCGCCAGCAGTTGTTCCCGCGCGATGCCAGCGGCCATGACAACCTGGCCCTGCCGCCCAAGGGCTGCTCAGGCGATGGCTTGCGCCTGGGCGAGTCGGCCGGTGGCGTGGTGGCTACCGACCTGAAATCGGCGGTGGCCTGGGCGCCGGTATCGCAGGTGCCGTACCGCGATGGCAGCGTCGGCCACTTTCCGCACATCATCGAACGCGGCAAACCAGGCATCATCGGGGTGCTGGCCAACGGCAAGCGTTTCGTCAACGAAGCGCATGGTTACTACGACTATGTCTCGGCGATGGTCGCGGCGGTGCCGCAGGGGGAGGAAGTGTGCTCCTGGCTGATCTGCGACCACCGCTTTCTGCGCCGCTACGGTCTGGGCCATGCCCGCCCGGCGCCACTGCCGGTGTGGCCGCACGTACGCAGCGGCTACCTCAAGCAAGGCGCCACGCTCGAAGCCTTGGCTGAAGCTTGTGGTATCGATGCTGCCGGGTTGCGCGTTACGGTCAACAACTTCAACGGCCATGCCCGCAACGGGCAGGACCCGGCGTTTGGCCGTGGTTCCACGCCGTTCAACCGCAAGCAGGGCGACCCCGGCCACAAGGGCCCTAACCCTTGCGTTGCGCCCATCGAGCATGGGCCATTCTATGCGGTGAAGGTGAAGCCTGGCTGCTTTGGTACCTTTGCCGGGCTGCGCACCGATGGCAGTGCCCGGGTGCTGGACCAGGCGGATCAGCCGATTCCGGGCCTGTATGCGGCCGGTACCGACATGGCCAGCGTGTTTGGCGGGTGGTATCCGTCGGGGGGGATCAACCTGGGGCCGGCGCTTACCTTTGGCTATGTAGCCGGGCGGCATATTGCCGGGGTGCAGGGCCATGAGTGAGGCTGGTTTGCCGGGCCGGTGAGGTCCAGCGCCGCCCGCGCGGCGCTGCGCAGCCCCAAGGCTGATCCTTGAGCCGCTTTACAGCTGGCGATACACCCGCGCCGTATCGTCCTCGAAATGCTTCAGCTCATCCTGCCGCGCTGGCAACCTGCTGCACGCTGTGGCGCCGGTAGGCCAGTGGCCCCTTCCAGCCACCCGTGGAAGCGGTGTCTGGTGAGGTGGTCGGGCATGTCCTCGACCAGTTCGGCGCGGCAGCGCATCACTTGGCGGGTGTAGCGCAGGCGCTGCCACATGTCGAACGGGCGAAACGGGATCTGCCACAGCGGGTAGCGCGCGGCCAGTTGCCGGGCAGCGGCGCAACCGACTGCGCCAGCGCCGATGACCACCACGTCGTAGTGGTCGCCGTCGAGGGATTGCAAGGGAAGACGGGTCATGAACGGATCCCGGGTTCTTGTGTTTGTTCTGGGGGATCTTCAGCGCCTGCTTCGCGGGCAAGCCCACCATAGAAAAGCCACCGCCCTCCCCTCTAGAACATCCCGGACAACTTGCATAAGCCCTCGGCACACCTCGCCAGCGCATCCCATGACTCGTCCCAGCCGTTATATGGAGCCCCGCAACCCCGGTGCCATAGTGCCGCCGCGCTGACGCGTGAATAACAACAAGAGGCAAGTCAAATGACCACTTCCAAACGCTCTGTAGAAGATGCCCCGCTTAATGCCTTCCACCGCAAGCTCACCGTCTACTCCGCCGGCGGCCCGTTCCTCGACGGCTATGTGCTGAGCATTATCGGCGTGGCCATGCTGCAGATCACCAACGCCTTGCAACTGTCGGCCTTCTGGGAGGGCCTGATCGCCGCCTCGGCGCTGATCGGGGTTTTCCTGGGTGGTTTTCTCGGTGGCTGGTTCACCGACAAGTACGGGCGCAAAGTGCTCTACCTGGTCGACCTGATCGCCATTGTCGGCTTTTCGGTAGCGCAGTTCTGGGTCGAGTCGGCCTGGGCGTTGTTCGCCTGGCGCCTGCTGATCGGTATCGCCGTCGGTGCCGACTACCCCATCGCCACCTCGCTGCTGGCTGAATTTTTGCCACGCAAGCAGCGCGGGCCGTTGCTTGCGGCCATGGTGCTGATGTGGTTCGCGGGTGCTGCCGTGGCCTACATGGTGGGCGAACTGCTGCTGCGCGTGGGTGGCGAGGACGGCTGGCGCTATGTACTGGCCAGTGCCCTGATCCCCGGTGCGTTGTTCCTGGTGGCGCGCAGCGGCACCCCCGAGTCGCCCCGCTGGCTGTTGAGCAAAGGCCGCACTGCCGAGGCCGATGCCGTGATCAAGAGAGTCTACGGCCCGGACTATGGCGTGGCCGACCTGCCGGAGCAGGTCAGCGACAAGCCGGTGTCGGTGTGGTCGCTGTTCCACTCCGGCTATGGCAAGCGCATGGCGTTCGTGACTTTGTTCTGGACCTGCGCCATCGTCCCGCTGTTCGCGATCTACTCGTTTGCCCCCAAGGTCTTGCAGGCGCTGCAACTGACCGGGGACTGGGCGGCCTACGGCTCGATCGTCATCACTTTGCTGTTCACCCTGGGCTGCTTGCTGGCGACCCGGCTGATCAACCGCCTGGGCCGGCGCAAGATGCTGATCCACAGTTTCCTCTGGTCGGGCATGTCGCTGGTGATGCTGGGCGCGTTCCCGGACGCCTCGCCTACTACCGTGCTGGTGCTGTTCGGCGCCTATGCGGTGCTGATCGGGGGTGCCCAGGTGCTCGAATACGTATACCCCAACGAACTGTTCCCCACCGAGATCCGTGCCTCGGCCGTTGGCCTGGCCACCTCGCTGTCGCGCATCGGCGCCGCCGTGGGGACCTACCTGGTGCCGATCTCCCTTGCCAGTTATGGGGTCGCCAACACCATGTTCGCCGCCGCGCTGATTTCGCTGTTCGGCGCACTGATCTCATGGTGGCTGGCTCCCGAGACCAGCAAGCTCGACCTGCAGCAGGCCGCCGCCCTGGGTGCTGGCAGCGGTACTCGGTCATCCACCACCAACCCCGTCGCTCGTAAAGCCTGAAGGAGCCATTTCATGAGCCAAGTCCTTACCGTTGTCCGCAATGCAGCCGCCACCACCTTGGGTGCACCGGCCCCTGCCCGCCTGCCCATCGGCGAACCCGTTGCCCAGGCGGCCACCGCCCAGGACCAGACCGACGAAGCTGTCGGCGCCAGCATCGGCGTGTGGGAAAGCAGCCCGGGAGTGTTCCGCCGACACCTGAAAAACCGTGAGTTCAGCCATATCATCAGCGGCTGCTGCACCTTCACCCCCGACGGTGGCGAGCCGGTGGAACTGCGCGCCGGGGACGCCGTGCTGTTCCCGGAAAACTGCGAGGGTGTGTGGGACATTCGCGAAACCCTGCGCAAGACCTACGTGCTGTTCTGAGGAGGCAGTCGAATGATCGAACGCATCAACCCCGGCCCGCGCGCCAGCCAGATGGTGCTGGTGGGCAACCGTATCGAAACCTCGGGCATCGTCGCCCTGCAACCGGGTGACATCGCCGCGCAGACCCGCTGCGTGCTGGCCCAGCTGGAGCAGTGGCTGACGCAGATCGGCGCGGGCAAGGGCAACCTGACCCGGGTGCAGATCTGGCTGGCCGACATGAGCGAGTTTGCGGCGATGAACGCGGTGTATGACGCCTGGGTCGGTGACCAGCCACCTGTCAGAGCCTGCGTCGGCGCCGCCTTGGCGGCGCCGGAGTACCGCATCGAGATCCAGGCCTTCGGCCAGCGCTGAATCTCCTGCGCAATCAAGCTATCGCGGGATCCTGCAGGAGCAGCCTGTGCTGCGAAGAGGGCAGTCGGCAACCGACCTGCTTCGGCAGTATCGCCTTCTTCGCAGCACAAGGCTGCTGCTGCAGAGACCGTGCAGGGTTTCAAGTCGACGCCATCCAGGTGCTTACAACTCCGGGTCCAGCCCCACCTTGTCGCCATGCCAGTCAAACCGCTCCACTTCATGGCGCCGCTTGCGGAAGCTGTAAGGCGTCTCGCCATACTGCTTGCGGAACCACAAGATGAAGTGCGAAGCATCGGAAAACCCGCACGCCAGGGCAATGGTGGTGATGTTCTGGCTGGTATTCACCAGCAACCGCCGGGCATGGTCCAGGCGCAGCTTGCGCCAGTAGTTGGCAGGCGGCTCCTGGGTGTTGGCGACGAACTCGCGGTGCAACTGCCGGGGGTGTGTGCCCACTGCTTCGGCCACGGCCTTGAGCGTCATCGACGCATCGAGGTTGGCGCGCATGAAGCTGATCGCCCGCTGCACGCGGTCGTTCTGGTACACACTGTCACCGGCCGGCTTGCCCTCCTGCTCGTCGGCGCGCTCATCCACCAGCAGGTACTCAAGGCCCTTCTGCGCCCGCACCGCGCCGCAATGCCTGCGGATCAGGTTGGCCGCCAGGTCGATGGCGGTGCCGCCCGGGCAGGTGATGATGCCGCGGTCGTCCACATAGCTCTTGTCGATCACCGCCGTGGCCAGCGGGAAGCGCTCCCTGAACTCGTCACGCAAGGTGAAGTGCAACGCGCAGCGGCGGCCATCGAGCAGCCCGGCCTTGCCCAGCACGAACGAGCCCGAACACAGGGCAATGATCGGGATATTGGCCGCATGCACCTCGCGCAGCGCATCCAGCAACCATGCCGGCGGGTTACGTGTTTCTTCCAGCAGGCCGCCAGCCAGCACGATGTAGTCGTACTGGGCGAACAGGTTCAGCGGCTTGGTCGGTGAAATCGGCATGCCGCAGCTGGCGGTGATCGGCTGGTCGTCAAGGGTCATCCAGTCCCACTGGCAGAACACCTGCTGGCTGCGGAACGACTTGTCGGCGGCAAAGCGCAGCGAATCCACCAGCCCGGCCACCGGCACCAGGGTGAAGTGGTTCATCAGCACGAAGCCCACGCGCAATTCGGGCTTGACCTGGGCGGCGATGACGGCCGCTGGCGCCGGTTGTGTGCGCTGTTCCATTTGTAGTTCAGCAACCATGGACGTAAGCCTCATGACATC
The DNA here is from genome assembly GCF_013179705.1 of Pseudomonas sp. CM25. Taxonomy (NCBI): domain Bacteria; kingdom Pseudomonadati; phylum Pseudomonadota; class Gammaproteobacteria; order Pseudomonadales; family Pseudomonadaceae; genus Pseudomonas; species Pseudomonas sp. CM25. Next base: position 8,077 of record NZ_JABMCW010000201.1, read on the forward strand.
CGCAATAGCGCCATTCTAAAGCGCGCCCTGCGTCCGTCATATCATATGCATCCCCACAAATAGGAAATCCATGACAAAAGGCGGCGTCGTTCTATCAATTGTCATGACTGTAATATCGGCCCTGCCAGCCCGCTGAGCATCATGTAGACACAAGACAAACATGCTCAGAGGCACCCTCATGTACCGTGGATTCTGGTATGCCCAGGCGCTTGACCTGGACAACGACCTGGCCCCTGCCCTGCAGGACTCGATTCAAGCCGACGTGTGCATTGTCGGCGGTGGTTTCCTTGGCCTGTGGTCGGCCATCCGCCTGAAACAGGCTCACCCGGAAAAAACCGTCGTCATCGTCGAGCGCGACCGCTGCGGCTCGGGTGCCAGCGGGCGTAACGGTGGCGTGGCCACCAACTGGTGGGGCAAGTACCTGTCGGTACGCACCATCTGCGGAGACGTGGAGGCCCGGCGCATCTGCGAGACCGCCGAGTCGGCCATCGACGAGATCGGCAGCTTCTGCCAGGAACACGGCATCGACGCCCAGTACCGCAAGGACGGCTGGCTGTGGACCGCCACCAACCAGCGGCAGATGAACTCCTGGCGGGTGCTCACCGACGGCCTGCAGAAGCTCGACGTCAACCCGTTTCAGGAGCTGGACCGCCAGACCATCCGCGGCCGTGTAGGCTCGCCGCTGGTGCTGGGCGGCATCTTCGACCGCAACGCCGCCACCGTGCAGCCAGCCATGCTGGCGCGCGGCCTGCGCCGCGTGGCGCTGAAACTGGGCGTGCAGATTTTCGAGAAATCGCCGTTTACCCACTTGCAGCGTGGCAAAAACCCGGTGGTGCACACCGCCAAAGGCCAGGTGAAGGCCAACCACGTGGTGCTGGCGCTGAATGCCTGGGGCGCGCAGTTCCCCGAGCTGCGCCGGATGATCGCGATCATGTCCAGCGACATGGTCGCCACCGCACCGGTCAAGGCCAAGCTCGATGCCATCGGCTTCAGCGGCGGTGAATGCATGACCGACTCGCGCACTGTGCTCAACTACTGGCGCAACACCCCGGACGGCCGCGTGGTATTCGGCAAGCCGCTGGGCCAGTTCGCCTATGCCGGGCGCATCGGCAACCTGTATGAAAAACCCTCACCCGCTGCCGACCAGGTGGCCGCCGAACTGCGCCGCTTGTACCCGCAGCTCGCAGAGGTGCCAGTGGTCAGCAGCTGGACCGGCCCGATCGACCGCGCCATGAAAGGCCTGCCCAACTTCGGCTACCTCGACCAACACCAGACGGTCAGCTATGGCATCGGCTTCTCCGGCAATGGCGTGGCCACCACGGTATTCGCCAGCCGCATCATCAAGTCGCTGGCCACCCACGCCAAAGACGAGTGGGCCAACTGCGGCCTGGTCGACCAAAAGATGAAGCTGCTGCCACCCGAGCCGTTCCGCTTCTTTGGCGCGCATCTGGTCCGCGATGCCCTGGTGCGCAAGGAGTCGCTGGAAGACCACGACCAGGACGCCGGTTTCATCACCCGCCAGCTGGTCGGCATGGCCCCGGCCGGTTACGTCCCGGCGCAGAAGAAATAAGGACACCACCGTGAGCGAACATATCGTCTTCCTCGACGACGAAGGCCTGGCGCCTTCCACCCGCCTGAAGCGCCCTGACTGCGAGCACAGCTGGCAGCAGTTCGCCTACACCCACCCCGACCAGGTGCTGGAACACCTGCAGAACGCCAGCGTGGCGCTGACCTGCAGCGTGCCGCTGCGCGAAGAGCACCTGCGCCAGCTGCCCAGGCTGAAGATGATCTCGCTGGCCCTGACCGGCCGCGACATCGTCGATGTCGACTACTGCGAGGCCCACGGCATCGAAGTGTCGAGCGTACCAGGCTATGCGGCCAATACCGTGGCCGAGCACAGCCTGGCGATGATCCTCGAACTGTTCCGCCGCCCGGCCGCGTTCACCCGCCTGATGCGCCAGGTGCACGACGGTGAAAAACCGTACCAGAACATCTATTTCAACCACCGAATCCGCGATGTGCGAGGCAAGCAGCTGGCAATCATCGGCAGCGGCCCGATTGCCCTGCGCCTGGCGCACCTGGCGCGGGCCTTTGGCATGCAGGTGCTGTTCGAAGACCGCGGCGGCCAGCGCCAGGGTCCCGACTGCCGGCCTTTGGCCGAACTGCTGAAAAGCTGTGATGTGCTGTCGATCAACTGCCCGCTGACAGCAGAAACCCACAACCTGATCGATGCGCCGCAACTGGCGCTGATGAAACCCGACGCCCTCGTGATCAACACCGGCCGTGGTGGTGTGGTCAACGAAGCG
>NZ_JABMCW010000202.1:0-10362 GCF_013179705.1 Pseudomonas sp. CM25
CTGCGCAGGATCAGCGAGGAACGGTTCAGCGCCAGCCGTGCGCTGGCCGCCAGCGACGCCGAAATCAACGCCAAAGCCGAGTTCCTGGCCAAGATCAGCCACGAAATCCGCACCCCCATGAACGGGGTGCTGGGCATGACCGAGCTGCTGCTGGGCACACCGCTGTCGGTGAAGCAGCGCGACTACGTGCAGACGATTCACAGCGCCGGCAACGAGCTGCTAACCCTGATCAACGAAATTCTCGACATTTCCAAGCTGGAGTCCCGGCAGATCGAACTGGATGACGTGCAGTTCGATCTTAATGCACTGATCGAGGACTGCCTGAACATCTTCCGTGCCAAGGCCGAACAGCAGAACATCGAGCTGATCAGCTTCACCCAGCCACAAGTGCCGCGAGTGATCAGCGGCGACCCGACGCGGCTGCGCCAGGCCTTGTCGAGCCTGCTGGAAAACGCCCTGAAAAACACCACCCAGGGCGAGATCCTGCTGGTGGTGGCCCTGGACCAACGGGGCGAGATACCGCGCCTGCGCATCGCCGTGCAAGACAGCGGCGAACCGCTGCCGGCCGCTGATCGCGAGGCCTTGCTGCAAGCCGAATTGCACAGCCACCATTTCCTGTCCAGCAACAAGCTGGGCGGGCACCTCGGTTTGATCATTGCCAAACAGCTGATCGGCCTGATGCAGGGCGAATTCGGCATCAAGAGCAGTACCGGCATGGGCAATACCTTGTGGCTGACCTTGCCGCTGGACCCCTCGCGCCTGGAGCAACCTCCCGCCGACCTCGACAGCCCGCTGCGCGATGCCCGGGTGCTGGTGGTGGACGACAACGACACGTGCCGCAAGGTGCTGGTACAACAGTGCAGCGCCTGGGGCATGAACGTCAGCGCGGTGCCGTCGGGCAAAGAAGCGCTGGCATTGCTGCGTACCAAGGCCCACCTGCGCGACTACTTCGACGCCGTGCTGCTGGACCAGAACATGCCTGGCATGACCGGCATGCAGCTGGCGGCGAAAATCAAGGAAGACCCCAGCCTGAACCACGATATCCTGGTGGTGATGCTTACCGGCATCAGCAACGCGCCGAGCAAGGTCATCGCGCGCAACGCGGGGGTCAAGCGGATACTTGCCAAGCCGGTCGCCGGCTACACACTCAAGACCACCCTGGCCGAGGAGCTGGCCCAACGCGGGCGCGAGCAGGCCGTGCCGGCCAGCCTGCCAGGTATCCCGCAGGCCCTGGACTTGCCCGGTGATTTCCGCGTACTGGTGGCCGAAGACAACAGTATTTCGACCAAGGTGATCCGCGGCATGCTCGGCAAGCTCAATCTTGAGCCCGACACCGCCTGCAATGGCGAAGAGGCCTTGCAGGCGATGAAGGCGCAACGCTATGACCTGGTGTTGATGGACTGCGAGATGCCGATCCTGGACGGTTTCTCGGCCACCCAACAGCTGCGTGTGTGGGAGGCCGACAACCAGCGCCACCGCACCCCGGTGGTGGCACTGACCGCGCACATTCTTGCCGAACACAAGGAACGCGCGCGGCTGGCGGGCATGGACGGGCACATGGCCAAACCTGTGGAGCTGTCGCAGTTGCGTGAACTTATCCAGTACTGGGCCAACCACCGCGAAACCGAGGTGGACCCGGCGCACAGTTCCTGACTGTCAGCGCCTACACCAATCCATCATGCCAAGGACCAGCGCTCATGCTCCATGAGTTATTCAGCGTCTACCTGAAAATGCTCGTGCTCTACAGCCCGTTCTTCGTGCTGTCGTGCTTCATCAGCCTGACCCGCGGCCACTCCAGCAAGGAACGCAAGCAACTGGCCTGGAAGGTGGCCTTTGCGGTGGTCATCGCCAGCATCCTGCTGTACCTGTTCGGGCGGGCGATCTTCGGCATCTTCGGCATCACTGCCGACGCCTTCCGCATCGGTGCCGGCAGCGTGCTGTTCATCTCGGCGCTGGGCATGGCCCAGGGCAAATCGGCGGTTCAGGCCGATAACGTGCAGCAGGATGTCACCATCGTGCCGCTGACCATACCGCTCACTGTCGGGCCGGGTACCATCGGTGCCTTGCTGGTGATGGGCGTAAGCCAGCCGCATTGGGATGACAAGCTGCTGGCTATTGTGGGTATCGTGCTGGCCAGCTTCACCGTCGGCCTGGTGCTGTACCTTTCGCACCGCATCGAGCGAATCCTGGGCGACCAGGGCTTGCAGATCGTCAGCCGGCTGATGGGGCTGTTTGTCTGCGCCCTAGCGGCGCAGATCATTTTCACCGGCATCAAAGGCTACCTGGCCCCCTAGAGCAGAAGGTCGCGTATCGCTCGCTGGCTACTGCGCGCCACGCTCGCTTCAGCCCGCTTGCGATAGTCTTCGCGGAACCCTTGCAGATTGAAGTGGATCACTTCCACGCGCATATCAACGACCTGCACTTCCTGTTTCGACTCCAGGTACAGAAACCCGCTGGTCGAATGCCTGAGTGACATTTCCATGTGCAGTATCACCAGGTCGATGAACCCGTTCGGCTGCTGGGCGCAGGGCAGCAACTGGAAACGCGCCTTGTCCTTCGCAAGTGCGCGGGACTCGAAGGCAGACAGTGACTGCCTGTCATTGCGCAGTGCCTGCAAGGACTGTTCGGCCACCGCACCGTGCGCAGGTGAGCCTAGCTGCTCGACCTGCGCCACGGCGCGCTCGGCGAGGGTTTGCCGGTCAGGGCCGAACTTTCGGCTTGCGGGTGCCAGCTTGCCATCAAACCCTAGCGCAGCCAGGTTTCGCCAGTAGTTCCTGAACCAGTCAGGCTCTAGCCCCTCGTCCAGATCGCCCCAGGCGACCTGCTGGGCAAACGCGTTGGCCAGCAGGAGGTCATCACGCGCTTGAGGGCTGACCCCCGGCAAGAATGACATCAGGCTGCTGTGGACAACACTGGCACTGGCAGCCGGTTGATTGAACTTACTCATGGACAGGCTCCTGTGCCACTGGCGGTTGTACCTGGCCGCGATACTGCGCTTTCTTGGTGCCAATGGCGGCTTGCAGGCCGCAGCTCACCCGGTCGACAAGCTTGGCGCTGGTCTGATAACGACAGTCGAGTTGCTGGGGGGGCTCGTCGCACGCGGGCTCCAGAACTTGCCAGAGCCATAGCGCATCAGGCGGCGAAGCAGTGCTGAATCTGAGTTCGGTGCTGACGATGGAACCGTCTGGCAATACCAATCGCAGTTCCACATGAGCATGGCTGTCACCCCCGGCATCCGGCGGCCGTATGCATTCTGCCCACAACGCCTGCTGCAGGGCTGGGTCAGGGCTTGCCTTGAACATGTCCAGGCAACGCCCTGCCTCTGCATGCGATTCAGCGGCCAGAGCAGCCAGCAGGTTGGCCCGAAGGATGGCCCACGGCTCGAAACATGCGGCCTGCGGCGCGGAAACCGGGCGGGCCTGCACAGTGACCGGAGTACAACCGAAGCTGCCTTGCACCCGCAGGTATTCCCGGTGCCAGCCGTCATGGCGCAAGTTACGTGGGTGACGCTTGCTGGCAGCCAGATAGGCGGCCAGCTGAATATTGAGCAGATCGTCTACCCTTGATTGGCTGACGGCAGCATGAACCCATACCAGGCTGTTACCGTTTAGCCACAAAGCATAATTGGCTTGCATGATTTCGCCCTCCAGCCTCGCCGACACCGTGATGCCGGCGGGCCGACTCAGTGATCAGATTTCAAGGGCCAGCAATACCTGCAAGGCATTGTCATCAAGCTTGGTTTCAACCAGCGAGCGGACCTTGTCGTACTGACGCGGGTCGAAGTTCAACACCGCACCACAGGCAAAGTTCCGGGTGCCGCTGCTTTCCCACTTGAGCAGCAGGTAGTTGGCTGATTTATCAGGCTTGGCATCGGTCTGGATCGCGCTGACCAGCATGGCTACCTGGCCGGCTGAGGTCTGCTCGCATTTGGCAAGGCTCAACCCGGTGCGGTCATCTTCGAACGTCTTGCGGTTCAACATCTCGACGTTTTTAGTGCTGGCGGCAAGTGCGGCAATGACGGTCTTGCCCAGGCCTTCGAGCGCAGTTGCCACCTCTCCGGTGAAGATCCCGTAGGCGGCCTGCAAGCCTTTACCCACCAAGTTGCTGATTTCCAGTTGCCTGTCGCTCTGGGTTACTTCCTGCACGTCGACATTGGTCGGGGCCCAACCCATCTTGGACATCAGGAAAACGTACTGCTTGAACCACTCCCGAGTCTCCTTGATAGGGTCGTGCTGCTTGTTGGCACCTTGAGTTGCCAAGGCATGGCATGCCTTGGCAACGTCACGGTTCATGTCGGACATAGCGTCCGGGAACACGAACAGGTTCTTGTCCGGTAGTACCTGAAGTTCCAGTTTCTCGCTTTTCACGGCCATCGCTTTGGGTCTCCATTGGATATTTACGGTTGGAGCCCTCTGGCTCCAGCCACAAACCTAACGGCAACGCAAAACTCAACCCGCCCTGCAGCACTTCCTTAGCCGTCGGCATGCCCTTGTTCAGGGGTGGCTGTGGTACCAGCGCGGGGTATACACCCACAGCCCGCCATCGGCGCGGTCGAAGGTGCATGTCGTCGACGAACCGACCAGCACCATGGTGCGCATATCGACCATTTCCGGCAGCAATTCGGCCAAGGTGACTACTTTCAGCGTCTGCCCCGGCCTACCGATATCACGGCCAAGGACTACAGGCGTGGTCCCCTCCCGATGTCGGCGCACGACTTCAAGCGCCACGCCAAGCTGGTGCGGCCTGGATTTCGAGATCGGGTTGTAGAACGCCAGCACCAGGTCGGCCTGTGCCGCCAGGTCCAGGCGCTTTTCGATGATCGACCAAGGCTTGAGGTTGTCCGAAAGCGACATCACGCAGAAATCATGCCCCAGCGGTGCGCCCGCCTGGGCCGCCGTTGCGAGCGAGGCCGACACCCCCGGCAGGATCTCGAGGTCAACGCAATGCCAGGCAGGGTCGCTGGACTCATGCAAGGCTTCGAGCACTGCGGCCGCCATGGCAAACACGCCCGGGTCGCCCGACGACACCACCACCACCGAACGGCCTTGGGCCGCCAGCTCGAAGGCGTGCCGAGCGCGCTGCATCTCTTCACGGTTGTCGGTGCAGTGCTGCACCTGATCGTCGCGGAACGGGCCCGCCATGCGCACATAGGTTTCGTAGCCGAGTACATCCTGTGCACGCGCCAGCTCTGCCTTGACCGCTGGCACCATCAGCTCGGCAGCTCCCGGGCCCAGGCCGATTACCGCCAGGCGACCGCGGCGGCGGCCGATCTGCGCCACCTCGACTGGTGCAGGCGACACTGCAATCACCACCTCGGCCTGCTCGATCAACCGAGCTTCGGGCAACGCCGTGGCAACCATGCTGGCGACATCGTGTGGCTTGGCGGCGAAGCGCAAGGCAACACCCAAGGCCGCTGCGGCTTCGCGCAGGGCGCTATCGGCCATGGCTTGCTCGTCGGCCAGCACGCACGCCAGTGCGGGCTCGGCGATGCCAGCCTGCTGCAATGCAGCACGAATAGCGTGCAGATTGCCGCCGGCGACACCGACGACTACCGAACGCGGATGGATCAGCAGTTCGTCGCGGCTGGCCGGGCGCGCCTGATGCCCCACATGGATGGTGCGCCGGGCCGCTTCACTGGCAGGCAACTGCGCCTGCAGCAACCACGGTGCGTCACCTTCAATGCGTACCGACTCGCCAGCCAGCAGGTCGGAGACAAAGCGCTTGCCTTGCTCGATATCCGCCAGGGCATAGCCCTGCGGCGGGTTGAGCAGGCAGGTGCCGAAGCGCAACTCGCCACTGGTGGTAATGGCGGCGGCTACGCCCAGCGCCTCAGCAATTTCGCGCGCCATGACGTTCACGCCGCCCAACCCACCGAGCAACGGCACGACGGCGCTACCATCCTCGGCCACGGCCAGCACCGGCGGCTCTGTGCCTTTCTCGTCGAGCAGGCTGGCCAGGCTGCGGATGACGATGCCCGCAGCGCACAGGGCAATGATCGGCGTATCCCGCTGATACAGCTCGCGCAGGGTGTCGCCGAACACACTGTAGTAGCTGTCGACACCTTCGACCCGGCCTTCCAGGCCATGGATCGACGCCTGTGGATAACACTGCTGGATACGCAGCGCCGTGGCCAGGCTGCCTGGGCCGAGGATGACGATCGCCGGTGCCTTGTGCATGTTCAGCCCTGCCATTTTTCACCCGGCACGATGATCAGCGAAAAGTAGGGCGACGACTGCGGGTCGACCTGGTCCAGCGGCACGATCTTCTGGTTGGCCATGGTCGCCCGTTCCACATACAGCGCGCGCCCGTCCAGGCCAAGTTCGGCCAGCACTTCGCGCACTTTCGGGAAGTTGCGCCCAAGCTTCATGATCACCGCCGCATCGGCGTCGGCCAGGCGGCGCTTGAGGTCTTCGGCCGGCAGTACGCCAGACAGCACCGACAGGCTCTGGTTGCGGTACACCAGCGGCGCGCCCAGTACCGAAGCACCACCGAGCATCGAGCAGACGCCGGGGATTACCTCGGCCTCGTAGCGCTGCGCCAGGCGATCATGCAGGTACATGTAGGAGCCATAGAAAAATGGGTCACCCTCGCAGATCACCGCCACATCGCGACCGGCATCCAGGTGCTCGGCCACCTGCACGCTGGCCTCGTCGTAGAAGTCGCTGATCACCTGCTCGTAGGACAGCGGCGCTGGCAAGGCTTCGGTGGTGACCGGGTAGACCAGCGGCAGCAGGGCCTGCTCGGGCTGCAGGTGTGCCTCGATGATGCCGAAGGCATTGCCGCGCTTGCCCTTGGCCACGAAATAGCCGACTACAGGGGCCTCGCGCAGCAGGCGCAGGGCCTTGAGGGTAATCAGTTCAGGGTCGCCAGGGCCCACGCCCAGGCCCAGCAGACGTCCACGCGGCGCCATCATTCCACCTCCGTGGCCAGGGCGTTGACTGCCGCAGCAGCCATCGCGCTGCCGCCCAGGCGGCCTTGCATGATCACGAACGGCACGCCACGGCTGTCGGCAGCGAGCATCGCCTTGGATTCGGCTGCACCGACGAAGCCGACCGGGAAGCCGAGGATCAACGCGGGCTTCGGGGCACCAGCATCGAGCATTTCCAGCAAGTAGAACAGCGCAGTGGGTGCGTTGCCGATCACCACCACGCTGCCTCCCAGATGGGGGCGCCACAGCTCCAGGGCCACGGCAGAACGGGTGTTGCCAGCGTCCTTGGCCAGGCCAGGCACGCTCGGGTCACGCAAGGTACAGATGACCTTGTTGTCCGCTGGCAGGCGGGCCCGGGTGATGCCTTCGGCGACCATGTGCGCATCGCACAGAATCGGCGCGCCGTTCAACAGTGCCTCGCGCCCGGCACGGCCGGCGCCTGCGGAGAATTGCAGGCCATCGATGGCGTCGACCATGCCACACGCGTGGATCACCCGCACGGCAAGCTTTTCCAGGTCTGCGGGGATCCGCTCGAGCTGGGCCTCCTCGCGGATTATCCGGAAGGAATTGCGATAGATCTCCTGACCATCGCGGATGTAGTCAATCATCAAGGTGCTCCGTCGGCAGGTCGAGCATGGCGCCTGCTTCATTCAAGGTAAGGTCGGTGGCGCGCAGGGCACCGAAGCCAGGCTGGCGCGCATCACGCAGGTACAGGTCGTAACGGCCCGGCGAACGGGCCAGCAGGGTGGCCGGGGCAACATGGGCCATGGCGCAGGATCGGGGGCAACCGGACAAGTGCACGCTGGCTGGCGCACCCGGGCCCAGCAGCGTGGCCAGGGTCAGCGCGTCGGCCTTGGTTTCGCCCAGGGCCTTCGCGCAGCCGCTGGCGCCGGTGCAGGCGCTGATGCGCGCCAGAGGTTCATGGTCGTTGCAGAGCAGGCCCAGTGCGGATAAATCGGCCTGGGCCTGGTTGATGTGTTGCGCTTGCAGGTTGGGCAGCACCAGGCTTTGCCAGGGGCTCAAGCGCAAGCTGCCATCGCCCAGTTGACGGGCAATGCGCGCGGCACCACGCAGCATGGTGGGGGTCAGCCGGCCCTGCGGCGGGGCAACGCCAAGCGCCAGGCCTTGGGCCTGGGGTAGCACGCCCAGCCAAGAAGCGTTGTGGGGTTCACGTCGCCATGCGAGCACGGCTGGGTCGCGGCGAATGGCCAGACCAAGCCCGTCGATGAAATCGGTTACCGAACAGGCTTCGAGCAACTGGCGCATGCGCGACTGCACCGGGGTTGCCAGGTCGAGGAAGCGCTCCAGCACAGCGCGCACCAATTGCAGGCCTTGCTCCAGCGGCACGGCGCCCAGCACCTGGCCTTCAGCCGGGCATCCCGCCAGGCCAAACGCAAGCCAGGTCTGCTGCTCCAGGCGCAGGGCCGAGAGCCACAGGTCATGGGGGTGTTCGAGCATCGCCAGGCTTTCGCCGGCATCCAGTTGCACGGCGAACTTGGCCGACAACTGATGAAAACGCGGTGTGCCTTCCAGCAGCTCGAGAATTCGTCCAGCCAACGGCCGGGCATCCAGCAGCATCGTCGGATCCTGCCCGGCCAGCGGGCTGAGCATCAGGTTGCGCACATCGTCACCCGCCGCGTCACGCGGGCCCAGGCCGGCAGCGAGCAGTGTCTCGACCAACTCGCGGTGGTGGCTGCCGATACCGCGTATCTGCAAATTGCCGCGGTTGGTGGCTTCGATCACGCCGCCTGCGAAACGCTCGGCCGCTGCAGCCACCGCATCGGCCTGGTCGGCAAACAGCAGGCCACCGGGCAGCTTGATCCGGCAGATCCCGCCGTCGCGGGCACTGACAATGCGCCACAACCCCGGGCAGGCCGAGGGGCGGGGCGATACGTGGGGGGCATTGGCCTGCTTCAAAGGGGTGTCCGGCAATCTGTGAAAATGCGCTTGAGTGGAGAAGGCGCGGTATTATGCCTGCTTTGTCCGGCGGCATGAAAAGCCGGTGGTCGAGCATCCTCGGCGTTTGAGTAGAAATTCACGACCGCGTCGCCCTCTTCACGTGTAAACCCGCTCCCACAGGATCATCGTTGCCCCACATCCTGTAGGAGCGGGTTCACCCGCGAAGGGGCGCAAAGCGCCCCCAAAAATGGCGGATTGAAACACATGACCCCCTGGCTGACAGTAATAGGCATCGGCGAAGACGGCTTCACTGGCCTGGGCAAACAGCCCCGGCGCGCGCTGCTGGCCGCTGCAAAGATCTTCGGCAGCCCCCGCCAGCTGGCCTTGCTCCCTCGCTGCGTGTCCGGCACACGGCTGGGCTGGCCAAGCCCGTTCTCCCTGGCCCCGGTGCTGGCCCTGCGCGGCGAGCCGGTGTGCGTTCTGGCCAGCGGCGACCCGATGTTCTATGGCGTCGGTGCCAGCCTGGCCCGCCAGGTACCTGCAGCAGAAATGCGCGTGCTGTCGATGCCCTCTTCCTGTGCCCTGGCGGCCGCCCGCCTGGGCTGGCCGCTGCAGGACGTGCAAGTGCTGTCGCTGGTCGCACGCCCCCTGACGGCGCTGAATGCCTGCCTGCACAGCGGCGTGCGCCTGCTGGTGCTGAGCAACGATGGCGACAGCCCCGCAGCGATCGCCGCGTTGCTGCGTGCGCGTGGCTTCGGTCCAAGCCGCCTGCAGGTGCTCGAACACTTGGGCGGCGACGCGGAAAAAACGCTGGCCGGCACTGCGCAGGACTGGCCGCATGCCGATATCGCTGCCCTCAACCTGGTAGCCATCGAATGCCTGGCGGCACCCGATGCGCCGCGCCTGCACAGGCTGGCCGGGTTGCCAGACAGTGCCTTCGAGCACGACGGCCAGCTGACCAAGCGCGATGTCCGCGCCATCACCCTGGCGCGCCTGGCACCCCAGCCCGGTGAATTGCTCTGGGACGTTGGCGCAGGCTGCGGTTCGATCGGCATCGAATGGATGCGCGCCCACCCGGCCTGTCGCGCCCTGGCCATCGAGGCCGATGAAGGCCGCCAGGGTTTCATCGAACATAACCGCGATGCGCTGGGCGTCCCCGGCCTGCAACTGGTACGCGGCAAGGCCCCTATGGCATTGGAAGGTCTGGAGCAACCGGATGCAATCTTCATCGGTGGCGGCGTCACCCGTGAAGGTGTGCTCGACCTGTGCTGGGCAAGCCTGCGCCCCGGCGGCCGGCTGGTGGCCAATGCGGTAACCCTGCAAAGCGAACTGGCCCTGGCGCATTTCCGCGAACGCCACGGTGGCGAACTGACCCGCATCCACGTCGCCCACGCGCAACCCTTGGGCTCGTTCGACACCTGGCGCCAGGCGCTGCCGATCACCCTGCTGGAAGTGGTGAAACCCGTCGATGCGTGAAGAAACCCGCGAACAGCCTGCCGCTCTGCGCAGCGGCCTCACCACCGGCAGCTGCGCCA
>NZ_JABMCW010000203.1:0-10343 GCF_013179705.1 Pseudomonas sp. CM25
TACCGTAGGCGGGCATGATGATCGCGCCATTGGCGATGTAGAAGTTGGTGTAGGAGGCACAGAACACCTCGGCGCCCGGATCGACAGCATCGCTGGCCTCGTACAGGTCGAGCAGTTCGAAATGGCGGCCCCGGGCATCGGTGGCGAGCTCAAGGGCGCGGCGGTTTTCGCGCACCACTTCGGCGTACACCGAATGCGCGTCATGGGTAGCGTCGACCAGCAACACGCCTGGGCGGGCGAATGCGCAGACGCCGTCGACATGGCCGTCGGTCATGTCGCCGGTGACGTATTGCGGGTCACCCGGCAGCCAGATGGTCTTGCTGATACCCAGGTACCGGGCGAAGCAGGCCTCGAACTCAGCCTTGCTCACGCCTGGGTTGCGGTTGGGGTTGAGCAGCACCGACTCGGTGGTGATCAGCGTGCCTTCGCCATCAACATGAATTGCACCGCCCTCGTTGCACAGCGGCGTGCTGAAGCCGTCCAGACCCAGCTGGTCAAGGATGCGCCGACCCAGGCTGCGGTCATGGCCATGTTGCGACTTGCCGCCCCAGGCATTGAAACGCCAGCTCAGCCCGGCCAGGCCATGCTGCGGGTGCCAGATGAAGCTTGGGCCGCTGTCACGGCACCAGCTGTCGTCCACGGCCAGTTCGATCAGTTCGATATTGGCGCTGCACAGGGCACGCGCGCTTTCCAGGGCCGATGGGTCGACCACCATTTTTACCGGTTCGAAGCGGGCGATGGCGGCTGCGACCCGTGCATAGTCACGCTGGACGTCGGCCAGGGTCACCCGCCAACCGGCTTCCCACAGCCCTCGGTTGTGCGGCCAGACCATCCAGGTTGCAGCGTGGCGGGTCCATTCGGCGGGCATGCGCCAGCCGCTGTCGGGGGACAGGTGCATAGTGAACTCCAATCTATTAAGGATTTTCATCAACGAAGCCCGCCGTCGCGGGTGTTGATGTCCATGCTATGGCTAGGATTGCTTGGCGACAAACGATAGATTTAGCGCATATCTGATCAGCAGGGCTTATCAATAATGCTTAAACACTGGCCACCCCTGAATGCCCTGCGCGGTTTCGAGGCCGCAGCGCGGCTGGGCAGTTTTCACAAGGCTGCCGAGGCGCTGAACCTGACCCAGTCGGCCATCAGTCAGCAGATCCGCAGCCTGGAAACCTACCTTGAGCAGCCGTTGTTCCATCGCAGCGGGCGTAGCGTGAGCCTGACCGATGCCGGGCACGACCTGCTCAGCACCACGCAGTCGTTGTTGCAGCACCTGGCCGTGGGCATTCGCCGGCTGGACCAGTACCGCAAGCCCAACCAGCTGGTCGTCAATACCAGCCCGGCGTTTGCCAGGCACTGGCTGCTGCCGCGCCTGGCCGACTTTCACCAGCGTTGCCCGCAGGTCGACCTGTGGCTGTTCACCAGTTTCGAGGTGCCGGACATGGCCACCGAGACCATCGACCTGGCCATCCGCGACGACCTCAGCGCCCAGGCCGAATGCAGCTTCAGCGTGTTGCACCAGGACCTGCTGTACCCGGCCTGTCACCCTTCGCTGCTGGCGGCAAGCGCGCGCACCACCTTGCACGGCGAGCGGGAAATGGACTGGAGCCACTGGCAGCTGGAAGGCGGGGAGGATGTGGGGCAGCAGGGCAAGGGGCTGAATTTCTCCGACCCCGGGCTGTTGCTGGATGCCGCCAGCGAAGGGTTGGGGGTGGCTCTGGTCAGCCAGCTGCTGGCGCGGCGGGCGGTGGAGGAGGGGCGGTTGCAGGCGTTGTCGGTGCAGCGGGTGCGCGGGCCGGCGTGGGCCTGCCTGGTGCACCGGGATAGTCAGGATGACCTGTTGGCCAGGCAGTTTCTGGATTGGTTGAGGGGGGCTTTGGCCTAAGCGTGAGTTTGCCTGCACGGGCCCCATCGCCGGCAAGCCAGCTCCCACAAGTACCCAGCGGTGCTGAAGGTCTGCGCCGTCTTTGTGGGAGCTGGCTTGCCGGCGATGGGGCCGGTGCAGGTAAACCACTGTTTTGCATCCCTCGGATCACCCCGTAATATGTGTCGGATAACCTGCGGGGGTAGTCTCACCCTCTGATCAATCGGAATCGCCCAAGGTGGCGCTTCCCTGCATAAACCTGACGAGGTACAGACATTGGCCATCATTCATCCTAAGGTTCGCGGTTTCATCTGCACCACGACTCACCCGAAGGGCTGCGAGCTCAACGTCCGTGACCAGATCGAAGCCACCCGCAAGCTGGGCGTGCGCGAGGATGGCCCGAAGAAGGTCCTGGTCATCGGTGCTTCCAGCGGCTACGGCCTGGCAGCCCGCATCACCGCAGCCTTCGGCTTCAAGGCCGACACCCTGGGCGTGTTCTTCGAAAAGCCAGGCACCGAGACCAAGGCCGGCACCGCTGGCTGGTACAACTCCGCCGCCTTCGACAAGTTTGCCAAGGCCGAAGGCCTGTACAGCAAATCGATCAACGGTGACGCGTTCTCCGACGAAGCCCGTGCCAAGGTCATCGAGCTGATCAAGAACGAAATGGGCGGCAAGGTCGACCTGGTCATCTACTCGCTGGCCTCGCCAGTGCGCAAGCTGCCGCAGAGCGGTGAAGTGATCCGCTCCGCGCTCAAGCCGATCGGCCAGCCGTACAAGTCGACCGCCATCGACACCAACAAGGACACCATCATCGAGGCCAGCATCGAGCCGGCCACCGAACAGGAAATTGCCGACACCGTTACCGTCATGGGCGGCCAGGACTGGCAGCTGTGGATCGACGCCCTGGCCGGCGCCGACGTGCTGGCCGAAGGTGCCCGTACCGTGGCCTTCAGCTACATCGGCAGTGACATCACCTGGCCGATCTACTGGCACGGTGCGCTGGGCCAGGCCAAGCAGGACCTGGACGACACCGCCCTGCGCCTGAACCAGAAGCTGGCCGGCGAAGTGAAAGGCGGTGCCAACGTGGCCGTACTGAAGTCTGTGGTCACCCAGGCCAGCTCGGCCATTCCGGTGATGCCGCTGTACCTGTCGATGGTGTTCAAGATCATGCAGGAGAAAGGTGTTCACGAAGGCACCCAGGACCAACTGGACCGCATGTATCGCGACCGTCTGTATCGCGCCGATGGTGCGCCGGCCGAAGTCGACGAAAAGGGCCGCCTGCGTCTGGACGACTGGGAGCTGCGCGACGACGTACAGAACGACTGCAAGGCCCTGTGGCCGCAGGTGACAACCGAGAACCTGTTCCAGCTGACCGACTATGCCGGCTACAAGAAGCAGTTCCTCAACCTGTTCGGCTTCGAGCGCGCTGACGTCAACTACGACGAAGACGTGGCCACCGATGTGAAGTTCGACTGCATCGAGCTGTAATCCTTTCAGCCTGTACCGGCCAACAATCCCATGTGGGAGCGGGTTCATCGAGGCGTCGAACCGCCGCGAAATGGCCGGTACAGGCTGTATGATTTTTGCTAGTTTTGGCGCACAACAACAGGGAATGCGCCATGAGTAGCCACACCCAACCCGCCACCCCGTTTCGCCAGGCCACAGCCGACGGCTATAACCTCGGCGGGTTCCGCTGGCGCCACGCCAAACCTGACCCCCAGCGCCCGCTGGTGATCATCAACGCTGCCACTTCGGTACGCTGCCGCTATTACTCCCGTTTTGCCGACTACCTGTTCGCCCAGGGCTGCGATGTGCTGACCTACGATTACCGTGGCATCGGTGAATCCCGCCCAGCTTCGTTGCGTGGCTTTCAGGCGACCTGGAGCGACTGGGGCCAGCTGGATTTCGAAGCCATGCTGGCGCATGCAGCCGCCCATTTCCCCGGCCAGCCGGTGGACGTGGTTGGGCACAGTTTCGGTGGTTGTGCGGTGGGCCTGGCGCCGTCGGCGGGGCAGATACGGCGGGTGGTGATGGTGGGGGCGCAGTTCGCCTACTGGCGCGATTACGCAGCGGGCCAGCGCTGGCAGCTGTTGGGCAAGTGGCATGTGGTGATGCCGCTGCTGACCCGGGTGTTCGGCTATTTTCCCGGCAAACGCCTGGGTTGGCTGGAGGATACGCCATCCGGCGTGGTGCAGGACTGGACCACCCGTACCCCGCGCTATGAGCAACGCCCCAGCGGGCGTGGCCTGGCTGCGCTACCGTTCGCCCAGGTGCGGGCGGCGACGCTGGCTATCAGCTTGACTGATGACCCGTTCGGCACGGTGGCGGCGACCGAGCGGTTGCTGGGCTATCTGCAGCATGCCGAACGCCGGCACCTGCGCATCGCCCCTGTGGATATCTCGGTGAAGGACATCGGCCATTTCGCGTTTTTCCATGACCGGTTTCGCGAAAGTTTGTGGCCGGTGGCGTTGCAGTGGTTGCAGGCTGGAGGGTTGGAAGGTGGGGTGCCAGGAAGGATCATGAGCTGATGCTGCTGGCTCTGGCCTCATCGCCGGCAAGCCAGCTTCCACAGGGCTTGCCTCAGCCTGAGGTCAGTGAGATGCCCATTGGAGCTCTGTGTTGCCCAACATAGACTGGCTGGCGCGATTCCTGTGGGAGCTGGCTTGCCGGCGATGGGCTGCAAAGCAGCCCCGGCAATCTCAAGCCTTGCGCGACAGCGGCTGCGCTGCAAACTTGACGCCCGCCAGCCCATGCGTGATCAGCGCACGGATATTTCCATGGTCGCTACCCTCAGGCGTGGCCAGCACATCACGGTAATGCTCGCCAAAGGCCAACAGCGCTTCCTGGTCGCTCAGGCCTTCCAGCACGGCCAGGCCCAGGGTCTTGCACGACCCTTCGTTTTGCCCTGCAGCGTTCTCCACGCCGCCATTGTTGAAGGCCTGCGGCTGGTAACTGTAGTGCTCGGCAATGAATGCCAGGGTGTCGGCAAACAGGTGTTGGCCGCCGGCCAGGCTGGCGCGCAGGGAGTTCAGATCAGTCACGAGGTTTTCCTTTTTCAAACGCCGCGTGTTGCTCGGCGCTGGCTTCTTTCTGGTGTTGGGCTTTCCACTCGGCGTAAGGCATGCCGTACACCGCTTCGCGGGCGTCATCCAGGCTCAGGTCGAGCTGACGCTCGTCAGCCGCGGCCTTGTACCACTTGGACAGGCAGTTACGGCAGAAACCGGACAGGTTCATCAGGTCGATGTTCTGCACGTCGGTGCGTTTCTGCAGGTGTTCGACCAGGCGCCGGAACGCGGCGGCCTCGAGTTCGAGCTGTTGTTGTGGGGTCATGGGGTTTCTCTCAGGTCATGCGGTTCTTCAGGTGGCGGCCACCGTTGATGACCACCTGGCTGCCGGTGCTGTACTGGCTGGCGAGCAGGTACTTGACCGTCTCGATCAGCGGGCCGGCACCGGGTTCGAACTGCAGCAGGGCCTTGTTCAGGGTCTGCTGGCGGTAGGCTTCGTCACCCCCTTCCTTGAGGATCAGCAGCCCGGGGAGGATACCGTTCACATGCACCTTGGGCGCATATTTTTCGGCGAACGACAGCACCATGTTCTGCAGCGCGGCCTTGGTCGCGGCGTAGCCAATGTGGCTTTTGCTGCCGCGCGAAGAAGTCTCGTCGCAGATATGGATGATATCGGCCTTGTCCACCTTGGTCAGCAGCTCGCCCAGGGCCAGGTTGAGGTGGTAGGGCGCTTCGACGTGCAGGCGGAACATGGTCTCGAGGTTGTCCAGGCCGTCATCGAGCCACAGCGAGGCGTTGTGGATGATGGCGCGCAGGCCGTCGTAATGGTTGTGCAGGTGGTCGATCAGCGCCAGGCGGTCGGCCGCCTGGCACAGGTCGGCCTGGAACTGCACGATGTTCGGATGCGCTGCTGCTGGCTGGGTGCTGCGGCTGGCACTGACCACCGTATGGCCGGCCTGTGCCAGTTCAAGGGCCAGGGCCAGCCCGACGCGCTGGCTGGCTCCGGTTACGAGAATGGGGCTGTTCATGTTCGGGCTGGTCAACTTGTCTGTCCGTTGGTTGCTGCCCAGCATACCCGAACTGTTTGGCGCATGGGTGGCCTGCCCTCGGCGGCTCGGTTCAGCAGGCTGATGGCTGTGTCCTGTGGCCGTTGCTGTCGTAGTAGACTAGTTGTTCAACTTACCCACCCAGGGTGCCCGAGCAGATGAACGAACAGGGACGTGATCCGCTGATCGAGATGGCCATGGAGCAGCAGGAGCTGTTTCCGATCCGTGAAGTTTCTCGCCTGACAGGCGTCAACGCTGTGACCCTGCGCGCGTGGGAGCGCCGCTATGGCCTGATTCAACCAACCCGTACCGACAGTGGTCACCGTCTGTACTCCCAAGCCGATATCGACGACATCCGCCGTATTCTTGGCTGGCTGGAGCGCGGTGTGGCGGTGAGCAAAGTGGGCAGTATCCTCGCCCGCGGCCATGCCCTGGCCGGGCAGGTAGGCCGTGCGACAGACACTTGGCTGCACTGGCAGCACCAGGCTCGCCAGGCGGTGCAACGTTTCGATCAGGCGCGCCTGCACCGCCTGTTCGATGAGGTGTTCGCCGCGAGTACGCTGGATCAGGTGTTTGCCGAGGTGTTCATGCCGGTATGGCAAGACCTGGTGGTCGACCAGCGCGGCTACGGGCAGGCCAGCGAGTGGCTGTTCCTCGACCAGTTCCTGCGTTGCCGGGTGTTTGCCCGCCTGCAGCTTGCCCATGTGCCGCGCAGCCGCACGGTGCTGCTGGCACCTTTGCCGGGTCAATGCCACGAACTGGAATTGCTGGTGACCAGCCTGACCCTGGGCTGCGAAGAAATTGGTGTGGCGCCGCTCGCGAGCGGGCAGCCGCTGCAGGAGCTGGCGCTGGTATGCGAACGCCTGAAACCGGACGCCTTGGTGCTGTTTTCCCATCAGTCACCCACAAGCGAAATCACCCGGCGCCTGACGCGCCTGGCGGCGGTGCTGGAGTGCCCGTTGTTACTGGCCGGTGAAGCGGCGGAAGCGGCACAGGACAGCTTGGCGGGCAGCCCGGTCGCCTGCCTGGGTGCGCAAAGTAGCGTGATGCGTCAGCGTTTGCGGCAGTTCCTGGCCGGTCAGCTCGATACCTGATTGTGCAGTTCGGGGTGTGCCCGGCGATGGGCCTGGAGAATATAGTCGCGCAGGCGCTCGATTTCTTCGGCTGGGCCTTGGCTGAGGTCGTAGGCCGCCAGGTCCGGGCCAATACGTCGGCCCAAAGTGCCGTGCAGTTCGATAGGAGGGATGTCGCCCGGGGCGAAGCGCAGTTCGAAACGGGCGGGTGCCGTTGACAGGTCACGCACTTCCAGCAGCACACCTTTGAACGAAATATCACGCACCCACAGGCCGCTTGCCTGGTCATGGGCATCGAGCAGCGCGCTCGGCTGGTCCATCGACAGGCGCCAAGGGCGCATCATGGGGCCGTCTTCGTAGATTTCCGGTGAGCCCAGTTGCAGGTGCAGCGCGTGGAACTCGTCCTCCACCAGTTGCAGTGGGAAACTGATCTGCTGGTTGTTGAACTGGGCCTGCAAGGTCACCTGCTCGTTGGCCACCAGGCGGGTGAGCAAGCTCTGGATTTTGCGGTCGCCATTGACCAGCAGGCTCGACATGGAGTCGGCCAGGTTCAACTGCGGCGAATGCTGCATGTTCTGAATGAAGTCCAGCTCGTCCTGGGTCAGGAGCGGGTCTGCTTGCATGATCGAACTCGGTGGTGGCGATTTCTTCAACTGGGTTGACCGTGAATGGGGCGTTTGGTTCAGACACGCTCGTCGGATTGTAGACGAGCGCGCAGCTCCGCCAGTTCCCGTTCCAGCTCGATCTGCCGGCTGACGTCTTTCTGAATGCCGATGAAGTAGGTTCGCTGGTCGGCGTCATTGCGCACCGGGGTGATCGACAGCTCATTCCAGAAGGCGCTGCCGTCCTTGCGATAATTGCGCAGCACCTCGCGGCAGGGGCGGCCTTCGGCCAGGGCCTTGCGGATACGCGCACGGCCAAGCTGATCGCGGTCGTCGGCCTGCAGGAAACGGCAATCCTGATAGAGGATCTCGTCACGGCTGTAGCCGGTCAGGCGTTCAAACGCGGCGTTCACGTAGATGAGGATGGTGTCGTCGCCTTCCTGTTCGGCGACCACGATACCGTCATTGGACGCATTGACCATGGATTGCAGCAACTGCGCGTTGATCATGTTCTGGCCCTGAGCAATGAGGGTGCGAAGAAGGGCGGAGATGGCGACTTTGGTAGAGGCGGCCTTTTGCCATTGCTGGATGCTAGTATCCTACGTTTTCACTCAGTTTCGGAATCCTCTACCCGATGAAAGTCGCCATTATTTCCGGATCGGTCTATGGCACCGCCGAAGAAGTCGCCCGCCATGCCGAATCGCTGCTCAAGGCTGCGGGCCTGGAGGCCTGGCATGCTGCGCGTGCCACCCTGCAGGACCTTGAGGGGTTTGCCCCGCAAGCCTTGCTGGCCGTGACCTCGACCACCGGCATGGGTGAACTGCCGGACAACCTCATGCCGTTGTACAGCAGCATTCGTGACACCCTGCCTGCGGCCTGGCGTGGTTTGCCGGGCGCGGTGATCGCGCTGGGCGATTCCAGCTATGGCGATACCTATTGCGGTGGCGGTGAGCAGATGCGCGAGCTGTTTGCCGAGTTGGGCGTGAACGAAGTGCAACCCATGCTGCGCCTGGATGCCAGCGAGACGGTCACCCCGGAGACCGATGCCGAGCCTTGGCTGGCTGAGCTTGCTCAAGCGTTGCAGGCCTGATTCGAAGCTTCACGCGCATGCTGCGGTGACCGTTCGTGCCACTGACTCGCCAAGTCATCAAGCTGGCTGGCAACGCAAGTTCCAGCCCGCGGGCTGCTGGCTAGACTCAGCCTCGACATAGAGAGCACATGTAAGTGCCGAGGTGACATGCAATGACCGCAGCCTTGCCCTATTCCGTCAACACCACTTCACCGGGACCGCTCTGATGCCCATGGCCGAGATTCCATTGTGCGTCTGGCGTACCCGGGGACAGAGTTTCATCTTCCGGGGCCAGAGCATCCGCTACTGGACCGCGGGGCAAGGAGAGCCCCTGCTGCTTCTACACGGCTTCCCCACCGCCAGCTGGGACTGGCACTACCTGTGGGGGCCCTTGACCCAACGCTTCCGGGTTATCGCCTGTGACATGCTCGGCTTTGGCGATTCGGCCAAACCGGTCGATCATACCTACAGCCTGATCGAGCAGGCAGACTTGCAGCAGGCCCTGCTCGGTCACCTGCAGGTCGACCAGCCTGTGCATCTGCTGGCCCACGACTACGGCGGCAGCGTGGCTCAGGAGCTGCTGGCGCGCCACCATGAACAGCGCGCCGACGTAGCCAGTTGCGTGTTTCTCAATAGCGGGTTGTTCCCCGAAAGTTGCCGCACGCTGCTGATTCAGAAGCTGCTGCTCAGCCGGTTTGGCTGGCTGGTAGGGCGCTCGTTCGGGCGTGACGACCTGGTGCGCAACGTGACCCAGATCTACGGCCCGTGCACTCACCCCAGTGAAAGTGCGCTGGATGATTTCTGGAGCCTGATCGTCGCCAACCGGGGCACGCGCATCCTGCACAAGCTGGTGGGGTACATGTCCGAGCGCAGTGTGTACCGCGAACGCTGGGTCGGGGCGATGCAGCGCACGAGCGTGCCACTGCGCTTGATCAATGGCGTGGTCGACCCGCTGTCCGGCGCGCACATGCTCGAGCGTTACCAGCAACTGGTGCCGCAGCCGGACACCGTGCAGTTGCAGGGCATCGGCCATTACCCGCACACCGAAGCGCCAGTACAGGTGCTGCGCCACTACCTGGCCTTTCGGGAACAGGCGCCTGGCTGCTTCCAGCAGAAGGTGGCCTGGTCCTGACCCGGCCTCATCGCCCTGGGTTATTGCCGGGCATTCAGCCTGGGTGAGCTTGATTGCCCCCCTGTCGCTGGCGGCGGACACTCGGCTGACCTGAACCAGCCTGGAGCCGTGCGCATGAGCGAGCCTGTCCATCTGCAAGATCGCGTGGTGATCGTCACCGGGGCCGGTGGCGGCCTGGGCCGTGCCCATGCGCTGTTGTTCGCCGCGCGCGGCGCCAGGGTTGTGGTCAACGACCTCGGTGGCTCCACCCACGGGGAAGGTGCCAGCGCTTCTGCCGCTGACCGGGTGGTGGAGCAGATCCGCGCCGCCGGTGGCAGCGCCATCGCCAACCATGACTCGGTCAGCCACGGCGCACGCATTGTCGAGCAGGCCCTGGACAGCTTCGGCCGTG
Source organism: Pseudomonas sp. CM25 (assembly GCF_013179705.1). Classification (NCBI taxonomy): domain Bacteria; kingdom Pseudomonadati; phylum Pseudomonadota; class Gammaproteobacteria; order Pseudomonadales; family Pseudomonadaceae; genus Pseudomonas; species Pseudomonas sp. CM25. The sequence goes on from NZ_JABMCW010000203.1 coordinate 10,180, forward strand.
TCGATGTGCTGGTGAACAATGCCGGCATCCTGCGGGACAGGACGTTCCACAAGATGGACGACAGTGACTGGGAGCAGGTCTACCAGGTGCATGTCGAAGGCGCCTTCAAGGTCACCCGCGCTGCCTGGCCACACCTGCGCGAGCAGAACTGGGGACGAGTGATC
>NZ_JABMCW010000204.1:0-10324 GCF_013179705.1 Pseudomonas sp. CM25
GGCATCCATCTGTCGGCTGAGCACTCGGTCCAGCTCTGCAATCATTTGATCGACGCGATGCTTGTTGATTAGTTGATCTGGATCATTGCTCTTGAGTATTTCTGCAATGAAGGCCGATACGCCTTGGCGAGCGACTTGATAACCCTCCTGCGCGGGCACCAATTTGGTTTCGGCCATGATCTGGTCGAGCAAAGTGGCTTTGCTCAATGTCTCGCCGGACAGTTCAACGGCGAGGGTGGTGCTGGTTGACTTTGGCATGGGACGCTCCGTTGTCTCAGTCTTCTTGTGGCGCCTCAAGCACCAGGTCCAATTCTTGGGCGAGTTGTTTGCGGGCCTGCTCGTCGTTCAGCAAATGCTGCAACTGCTTGCGAAAGGTGGGCACGTTACCCAGCGGGCCCTTGAGGGCGACCAGGGCTTCGCGTAGCTCCAGCAGCTTGTTCAGCTCAGGCACCTGGCTGGCAATGCGGTCGGGTCCGAAGTCGTTGATCGATCTGAACTGCAGGTTGACCGTCAGCTCCGCATCCGGTGCCGCGCTGAGTGTGGAGGGCACGGACATGGCCAAGCTGACGTCGGCGTCATTCAACACATTGTTGAAGGTGTGTTTATCAATGCGCATGACCGATCGGTCTTCCAGCGCACGGGTGTCATCCAGACCGAAATCGCCCAGCACCAACATCTTGTGCGGCAGCTCTACTTCGGCCTGTGCATCACCGGTGGCGGGTACGTACTTGATGTTGATGCGCTCTTTGGGCGCAACGGAGCCCGAGGCTTTAGTCATGTAGATATCGCCTTTGTTGTTTGGGTATATATGTAGGAAGCATCCTACAAAGTGCTGTTAAACAATAAACAAGCTGCAGGTGAGGTTGCGGCGCTTGCTTGCGAAAAGACCTTGCGCCTAGGGCGAGATATATGTCGAGTCGGGAGGTGTTACTAAATATTTGTTTGTATCTTCCTTCTTGTTTGTACTAGCCTAAAAGTTCGTTTCTGACCTCCTGATTGCCTGGAATCAAAATTTTCTCTGTACGGGTTTAATGGGTGGTGACGACTGCTGGTTGGCGGTGAGTTGGTCACTGGTGCATCTGTACTATCGAATAAGAGAGTGTGATTGTGATAATGCGCCGCTCTGCCTGTAGTGCCGGATTTATATTGCTTTTTTGTCTGGCACCCTCTCAGGCACATACCGCAAGAGACTGCCCCCGGATCGTGTCCAATCTTGAGCGTTTGGCTTGTTTTGACGAAGCCGCAGCAACTCCTGCGCGAGTGATAGCCACCACCCGGTGGTCTGCTCCCGAGCAAGAGGCGCCCAGTGTCATGCGTGTCATGACCAATGAGGCTGGCAGGGGGCCGGAAGACCTGACCTTTCGCCTGGGAAACCTGGGAGGCGTGGCGGACGCTGAGGAGGAACTGGTCATTTCAGCCCCTGCCATAGCTTCAGTTGGGGAGCGGTCTTATTTGGCTATCAGCTGCATACAGAACATCTCCAGGCTGCAACTGATTACCAACCGGCCAGTCGAAGCGAGCCGTGTCAATGTGCGGATAAAGGGGCAGGGCTGGTCTACCAGCGAAACCGCGTGGCAGGTAAGGGAAAATGGACAGGTACTGGATGCTGGCAGGGGTATACCAGCCATCGAGCAGATCAAACAAATGATCGGTGCTCAGCGCATTGAAGTGGTGAGCGGTCACAGGGCCGTCGACGGGCTGGCGTTTGATGCCGAAGGCCTGGACGCGCTAATCAGCCAGGTGCGACGTTCATGTCGGTGGTAGCGTTGGGGCAGGCCGAGGTCATCGTCCGGCTGCTTGCACCGATTGATGCCGCAGCCCCGGCGGGTTTGTTCGATGTCGAGGACGAAACCTACCAGGCTATCGACCAAGAGATGGTCAAACTCGGAGGTCTGCAGGAGCCCACGATCGACTGGGCGTACATCGAAGAAGCGTCCTGCCAATACTTGGCGCGGCAATGCAAGCACTTGCGAATCGTCGCGCACCTTGGTGCGGCCTGGCTGCGTAGTGGTTGTTGGCAACGCTGGAGTTTCACGCTGGAGTTGCTGGCCGGTATGGTCGAAGGCTATTGGGAGCCTGCTTACCCCAAACCGGGCCCAACAGGCTTCATCGGCAAGCGCAAATTGGTGAGCCTGGTGCTGAAACGCTTGATCGACGCGTTACCGAGGCTCGACCGCTTCACCTTCACCCCAGGGTATGCAACCGCTGCGCGAGGTGCGCTTGAGCGCCTGCTACAGCAGCAGGGACCGGTACAATTGGATGTAGCTGCGCTTGTCGAGCTTGAGCGCTCGCTGAGCAAATACGCCGACCTTGCCAATGGCGTTGGCGAGGTTGCAGCACCCAAGGCGCCAGAGTCAAACATAAAGCCAGTGCCGCTGGCTGATGTCATCGCAACGCCGATGCCACGTGTGTCGATTGGCAATGAGCGCGAAACCCGCAGGGCTGTGTTGAACATGGCCGAGCTTATCAACCAGCAGGACCCGTACGACCCGGTCGGCTATCAACTGCGCCGTTTTGGTCTGTGGGGGCACATTCAGGCTGCGCCTCCAGCCAACCAAGGTAACCGCACTGAATTGATGGCGGTTCCGCAGGACATTGCCGGTGATTATGAGGATGCGGTCGCTGGGACGGCGATCGATGCTGCATTGCTCCAGCGCATCGAAAAAAGCGTGACGGCTTGTCCCTACTGGGTTCGCGGCAGCTTTCTCGCTGCAACCGCCGCTTCACGCCTGGCGATGGGCGAAGTGGCTGAGGCTATCCGTGCGGCGACCGCTCGGTTCGTTCAGCGGTTACCCGCACTGCAGCCGCTGTGCTTTAGCGATGGTCGAGCGTTTATCGATGACCAAAGCCTGGCCTGGCTCAAAGGGGCGCAAGGTCCGTCCGAGCAGGGGGCCTGCTCCCAGGAGTTCGCCACCCTGCGCGAGGAATTATCCAGCCAGTTGGAAGCCGGTGGCGTGGAGCCCGTTCTGCTCAGGTTGCAGGGAATGCAGGCTGATCTTCGAGGTCCTCGGGAGCGTTGCCATACCACAGTGATCGCCGCTGACCTGCTGGCTGCACGCGGTGTGTCCTGGCTGGCCCAGGACTTGTGCGCGAGTGTCGCCCGGACGATGCAGCAAACCACGGCCAGTGCCTGGGAGCCCGATGTGTTTCAACGACTGCAACAGCATGCCTCCCCCCAAGCATTGGCCGATCAAAACAAGGACTGGAACTCTCCATGAATCAACTATGGAAGCTATTGAAACGTCGGGGTTTACCCCTGGTGACTCGGATCGGCTTGGCCATGCCATTATTGCTTGTGCTGGGTACCGTGCTGATGCTGGTCGCCATCTGGTGGCTCGGGCCTCAGTGGGAGTGGCGTGAACAGCGCCCGTTGGCCAGCACGGCCCATCGTAGTCTGGCCAGCCTGGTGCTCGTGTTGGTGCCGCTGCTGTGCTGGCTTGTTGTGCTGCGCAGGCGGTACATTCGCCTGAAGGCAGAGCGCAAGCAGGCGGTAGCCGCAGAGCTGGACAATGTATTGCCATTGGTTCGCGCGCAAGAGAAGGCCTTGGACCAAGGGCTGTCGCGATTTCTTGATAGCGCAGGAGGGCGACGTGCCTTGTATCGGTTGCCCTGGTACTTGGTGATAGGCGACCAGCATGCCGGCAAGTCCAGCTTAATCGACCGCACGGAACAGAGCTTTTCGCTGACCCGAATCGATAAGGCGCAGGCCCGGGGCAGGCAGGCACAACCGCTGGCTTTCCCGATAGGCTGGTGGGTCAGCAATGATGCGGTGATCATCGATCCGCCAGGGGCTTTCATCAGGCAGGAGTCGCTCGCAGGCTCGCCCACTGACGACTCAGGCGCACCGCAACTACCACCCGAAACCCCGGCCAGGCTGTGGCAGCACCTGATGGACTGGCTATTGCGCAACCGCAGCCAGAGAGCCCTCAATGGCGTGTTGCTGGTTGTTGACTTGCCTGCGTTGCTGCATGGCACGCCTGAGGAGCGTGTTGCGTTGGCGCATGTGCTACGCACTCGTCTGTACGAGGTAAGCAGTCAGTTGGGCTCCCGCCTGCCGCTGTACGTGGTGCTGACCAAGTTCGATTTATTGGATGGTTTCGACCAGCTCTATGCCGGCCTTTCCGTTTCCATGCGCGAAAAAATGTTCGGCTTTACGTTCAGGCTGGATGCGATCGGCACGTTCGACGCTTGGCTGAAGGAGTATGGCAATCACTACGAGCAGTTGATCAACCAGATATTTGAGCAGGTGGTACACCGACTCGATGCGTTGGACAGTGCTCCACAGCGAGCGCGCCTGTTCTCATTGCATACCCAGTTGATCGGCTTGCGTCCAATACTGCTGGGCTTCTTGAAAGAAACCCTGGCAAGTGATCGCTACACCACGCCGGCCTTGGTACGGGGTGTGTATTGGTCCTCGGTCATCCAGCAAGGTGACATGCTCAATGCGTTCGTTCGCGAGGCAGCGCAACCCTACAAAACGAAGCTCCCTCTCCTTGAGGGTAAGGTGCAAGGCAAGGCGCTGGCGTACTTCATCCAGCATGCGTTCGGGCGCATCATCTATAAGGAAGCTGGACTTGCCGGGGACAACATCAAGGTGGCGCGCAACAAGCGTCAGTTGCTGTGGGTCGGGTCCGGGGTAGGCATTCTGGCTTTCTGTGTCGCCATCGCCAGCTGGCAACGCTACTCCGATATCAATGCCGCCAAGGCAGCCAGCGTGCTCGCTAAAAGCAGGGAGTACAGCCATCATGAAGTGGATCAGCGCCTGGATCCAAGCGGCCGCAATCTGCTGGAGCCGCTGGACCAGATCCGCGATGCGGTATCGGTGTTTGGCGACTATCGCGCCGCATGGCCGGGTGTTTCCGATTTTGGCGTGTATCAGGGCCGGGTCATCGGCCCGCGTGTCGATGAGGCCTACCTCAGCTTGCTCTCCAAGCGATTCTTGCCGGCCTTGGCCAGTGGCGTGATCGACGCCATGGAGGCGGCGCCGCCAGGCAGTGAACAGCAAATGGCCGCCCTGAGGGTTTACCGCATGCTGGAAGACCGCCAGAACCGGCGGCCCGGATGGGTGGAAGAGTGGATGGCTCGCCAGTGGCAGCAGAAATTTCCCGGCCAAGGCCAACTGCAACGCGACCTCATGCTGCATCTGAAGTACGCCCTGGTCTATGCCGATGCTGACCTACCGCAGTACACCGAACGTATCGCCGTGGTCCAGGAGGCCTTGCGCAAGGTGCCGTTAGCCGAGCGGGTTTATGCTGGCCTCAAGCAGCAGGCTGGTGAGCAATTGCACACCGGGTTGGACCTTCGTCATCAGGTCGGGCCGGCCTTCGATGTGGTGTATCAGCCGACCATCGGCGCCGGAAAGGGCGGTGCTATCCTGCTGCCGCCGATGCTCACTGCCAAGGGCTTCAAGGAGTACTTCGAGCCACGCAGCCAGAGCTTCGCCGATATGGCGATGATCGACCAATGGGCGCTGGGTGAGCGTGGTCAACTCGATTACTCGGATGCGGACCGGGAGGCGCTGAGCGAACGGCTGCGCAACTTGTATAGCGCCGATTTCATCGACAGTTGGCGCCGTGCCCTGAACGCCTTCTCGGTAGCTGACTTCCTCGACCTGGACCATGGCGTCACGATCCTGCAGCAGTTGACCGGCCCTGCGGCGCCGCTGCATCGGCTGCTGGATACGGTGAAGGACAATACCTCGCTTTTATCGACTAGAGTTGTCGACGCCGGGGACGAAGCCAAAGCGGTATTGCCCAAAGGCAGTAAGCCAGAGCAACAACAGGCCTGGGCTATCCAGCGTGCCTTTGCAGGGCTGAGCGCCATGTTGCAGGCAACGGGTGAGAAACCGAGCTATTACGATGAAACCCTTGGCGCCATTACCGCCGTGCATGACTACGCCAAGGCGGTGCAGGGCAGCCCCGACAGAGGTAAAGCTGCACTCCAGGCTGTGCATCAACGTTTCTCGATGACGGGGCAGGATCCAATTGGCACCTTGCAGCGAGTCTCTACTGGCTTGCCAGAGCCGATCAACCACCAAGTCAGGAAACTGGCCGATCAAACGGCACAAATGCTCAACATCGAAGCCCTGCGCGAGCTGGAGCGGCGCTGGGATGCCGAGGTGTACAGCTTCTTCCAGCAGCGACTGGCTGGGCGCTATCCCTTTGTGGCCAGGGCGCCCGACGCGTCCCTGGATGACTTCGAGGCGTTCTTCGGGCCGAAAGGGCGGCTGCAGCAGTTCAATGATCAGTACCTGAAGGTCTTCCTGAAGGACAATTTTGAAGCCCTGCAGGCCGGCCAGAAAGGGCACTCGTTGATTCGCAGCGACGTGATCGAACAGCTGGAGCGGGCAGACCGCATCCGCGAAACGTTCTTCGATCAGCGCGGCAACCTGAGCGTGCAGTTCAGCATCGAACCGCTGGGGCTGAGTGCCAACCAACGCACAAGCTTGTTGGATCTGGACGGCCAGTTGATTTCCTACACCCATGGCCCGCGCCAGATCACTGGCATCGTCTGGCCCAATACCTTGGGGCCGCAGGTGCGTAGCAACCTGACCTTGCTCAGGCAGAACGGCAATAGCAGCAGCCTGGAGTACAGAGGGCCGTGGTCGATGTTCCGCTTGCTCAGCCGTGGCTCGCTCAACGGGCGCACGGCTACCAGCGTGGACCTGAGCTTTCGCACCGGCGATGGTGTGATGCGGTATCGACTGAACGCCGCGAAGGCCTTTAACCCCATCACGCAAGAACCTTTCAAAGGATTCCGTTTGCCAAGAGGCTTATTGCAACAGTCGAAGTTGGGGGCGGGATACAAGCTGGACAAAATGGCTTTATGAAAACAGATATTGGGGTCTCGTTTGGATTCCCGTCAACCACTATCGGCTGGAGTCTGGCTGATCGGCTGGCTGAGTTCTCCTTTGACCAGTGAAGCGGTTGAGGGTAGGTATAAATTAAATGCCCTTGTTGGGGTGGCTTGTGTCAGTAGGCCAAGGAGAGTGTATGAGTGGGGGCAAGGTTAGACCGCGATCTTTGGAGGGATCGTTGAGTAAAATATTGCTCGGAAGGTTTAGAGTAATAAATAGAGATACAGGATTGCCTGTCTCGGGGCTGGCTGTTCAAATTCTATCCGACGCCGGAACTGTTCGTGACATAACGGATGGTGAGGGCTACACAAAGTGGGTCGGTTCTGAAATGGCGGGCACCCTCAAGATTATCAGGGACGAGGGGGACTATGAACTCATTTCCTATAGGAGGGACATCGCCGGAAGGGACGACAACTCGGGTTGGAGTAAATGAGCCAAAGCTTGATCCTTCCGATAAAAAGGTTCTATGTGCGACAATCTGTTTTTGCGAGTCAACGCCTAATGTTGGTGCTGATGGCAGAAGCCTAAAGCAAGCTTGTGTTGATAACCGGCTTACTGAGTTGGATGGTGTATTCATTGCGCATGGCGGTCGTAGCCCATATCGGCCAGAGGTTAGTTACGACATGACCAAGACGCCACCATTACCAATACTGAGTCGTGATGGTATGACTAAGCATGGATGGATTCCGGGCTGGATAAAAAAATACTGGACGGAGGATCCTGATCACCCTCCATTCAAGGCGGGCACAGGGATGATACGTCGCCCGGATGTTGTTATATTAATGAATCCAAGGGAGGCGCCAACTCAGGATAATATTAAAATGGTAGTCGAGATGAAGTTTCCTCCTGATGATTACAATCCAAAGCAAATGGCAGACTATGGGAGAATTGCGGGGTCTGCGGGAAAGGTTGAAATTATGCGGCCGGAGGATTGTGATTGTGATCAGTTGGAGGAAGAAGCGCGAGTGCCTTATGAGGAGTTGGACGGAATTTTGGATAAGATTGGAGAGCTAATGTGGTTGTTCTCTCGGGGTAAGATTCCAAGACTACCTCGTATTCCAAAATTGCCTAAACCAAGCCCTAGTCCCGTATATTGAATTGGTTACCGAATATGACTGAAGGTTTTGATGTTGTCTCAGAGCTATCTAAGGATCCAAGTCTGATTAGCTTCCCTGGTGACCTTTTTATGAGGGGTGGGGCTAAGGATTATGTTGGCGCTGTGCTTTGTGTTCGCGCTTCACTATTCTTCAAAGGGGGGCACACGAGTACTGTGAGAGAAATGATATGTAGTTGTTTTGATAAGTATGTAGAGTTGTCCGGAAATGTCTTCACGTGGTTGTGGCGTGAAAACCCTGCTGAGGGAGCGCCAAAGCTAAGATATGGGGAGGCTCCGTCATTACATGACATGATCTTGAATAAAGATGAGGATGAAATTTTAAGTCTTTGTTATACGGCTGGGGAAAAGTCCGAAGATGCGAGTGCTTGGCAGTTTTTGATTTGCGGGCAAAGAGGGTGGGAGTCTAAAATAGGTCAAGAGTATAGTGTTATGGAGTTTTCTATTCCAATTGATGCTTTTGATGTGAAGCGCACGGATTTCTTGTCGTTAGTAGTCAGCTGTTCTAGCTTGCTTGAAGCTGAGCATGGGTACGCAGGATATGCTCTGAATGTTTCGACTGTTCGGCGAGAGCGCAACGAACCTGTCGAAGCACTCGTCAGTGAGCGAATGCCTGGATTAAGTGTTGGCACGGCTTCCTTGCTGGCAAATGAGGCTGCGCTCAAGGATGGGAAGATTATAACTGTCAATTGGTTGACCATAGTTAACTATTCAAGGTTGAGTATTGTCGGCGGTGTTCTGAGTCTTTTAAAGAACTTGCCATCCTCTCATTATAAAATTTACGACTATGGGGCGGGAGCCGTCATTCAGTCTGGGGCAGAACCTAAAGCAATGGGTGAGGAGGGCGATTTAAGGCCTCCTGCCTACATAATTCTAGATCATCAGTTATGCGACATCAGGGTCTTTTCAATAGGCAATATTCATCGTAACTCCAAGTCTGGTGAGTTTCGTCTTACTGGTTGGTCGGCAGATCAATGGCTTAGACGCTTTGATGTGGCGCCATCTGAGATGCCTCTGCATTTGCGGAGATTAATGAATGAGCCGCCGCTCGAAGATAAAGATATTTTGGTGCAAGAAAATTAAGCGAGAGAGTTCACCAGTGGCTGAGAAGAATCAATGTGAGGGGGCCGGCGAACACACCTTCCCGACATCCCCGCCGAAGGCCATGGTGTCCACCTATGAAGGTGACCCCGGGTGGCTGCTGGATTGATCAGCGCAGTGCAGGCTTGCTGATTTGCTTACCCGCCTGGGACGCCACTTCCAGGGCTTGCCCATCCCGTTGCTTGCCCTGGCGCGCCAGGCCTTCGAGCTGGGGTATCAGCATGCCTTCCGGCAAATGCCGCCAGAAACGGCCGGGCATGTGCAGGCGCAGGGCATCGGGGTTGAGGCGGGCGGGGTTGAAGGTATGGCGGTAATAAGTGCGCCATAGCTCGGCGCCGGGGTCTTCGGCGTTGCGTGCCCACTGGCGCCAGGCCTCGGGGCACTGGCGCTGGTAATCGAAGGCCTGGCCGTCGAAACGGATACCGTCCTGCGGGGTTGCGATCAACCAGCGCAACCGCCCCAGGCGATCGGCGAAGTGCGGGCTGGCGCTTTGCAGAATATCGTGCGCCGGCTCGTGATAGGCCACCAGATCCAGCTGCAAGTGCTCGACCAGCTCCTCAGGCAGCGGTACGAAGCGCACAAAGGCATGCAGGTGATGCGCCTCACGGCTGACCTGCTTGATCCGCCGCTGCAGTTCGCTGCCCAGGCGGTCACCGGCCAGCATCGCGGTGCGGTCGCCATGGGCCACGCGCCACAGTACCTCGTACAAAAGGTTCCAGCGTTGTTCGCCCCGGTAGCGCGAAGCCTGCTCCAGCTGGCCCAGCAGTGCCGCCGGGACCTTGGCCCGGAACGGACCGGGGCCTGGCGGGAGCGCAGCCGGTACCGCCAGCAAGTCCGCCATCGGCCCTTGCGACCAGGTCACTTGCGAGGGGTCAATGCCGTGCCCCAACAATGACCGCGCCTGCTCGCGCCAGGTGGCGAACAGGTCTGCGCAGTCGAGCGCAATCACCCCCACAACCCCATCTGCACCGGCGCTTGCGGTTCACGCAACCGCGCCCGCAGCAGCCCGCTGCGCAGCTCGGCCTGCTGCGGGCGGTAGTCGCTGGTGACGATGAAAGGCCGGGCCTTTTCCAGCACGCAGCGCAGCTGGATCAGGTCGTCGTAGCGAATGCGCCGTTCCCGCCGCAGCGCAACCAGGCGCTGCACGCTGCGCAGGCCGATACCCGGAATGCGCGCCAGCAGGGCGGGTTCAGCGCGGTTCACGTCCAGCGGGAAGACATCGCGGTTGGCCAGTGCCCATGCCAGCTTGGGGT
>NZ_JABMCW010000205.1:0-10298 GCF_013179705.1 Pseudomonas sp. CM25
CCGCCAAACATCTTCGCCGCGCGGGCGCGTATTTCGTCGGGGCTCAGGTCCTCTTTGCGGGTGGAAACGAACCAGATATTGCCGAACGGGTCTTTCAGGGTGCCGCTGCGGTCGCCATAGAACTGGTCGGTCAAAGGGTGCAACTGGGTACCGCCGGCTGCCAGGGCCTGGGCGTAGACCTTGTCGCAGTCCTCGACATACAAATGAATGCCTACGCCTGCACCGTTGAGCTTCTGGCTGGCGGTAAGGCCGCCCTCCATGTCGCAGGGGTCGCCGAGCATCAGCGAAGAATCGCCGATCCTCAGCTCGGCATGGCCTACCCGGCCGCCCGGGGCGTCCAGGCGGAACATTTCGACTGCCCCGAAAGCCTGCTTGTAGAAGTCGATGGCCTTGGCGGCATCGTTGATGGCCAAGTAGGGGGTGATGCTGTGCTGGCCTTCGGGGATGGGTTTGGCTGCCATGTTCGACGCTCCTTTGCAGTGGGCGCCGGAGGGCGCCCTGTTGCTTAGAGTCGTCTGCGCAGAAGGAAAATCGACAAGGGTGCTAGACCGATTCTCTATAAGCGCGTCTGTCAGAAGATGTAGTCGGTGGTCAGGAAGCTCGACTGGCGGTTGCGGATGATCTCGCTGATCAGCTCCTTGTTGGCTTCCTGGAATCGGGTCGCCACCAAGGTACGGATGGAAAACACGCGCAGGGCGTCATGCACCGACAAGGTCCCTTCGGCGCTGTTCTTGCGGCCATTGAACGGATAGGTGTCGGGGCCGCGCTGGCATTGGGCATTGATATTGATGCGCCCGACCTGGTTGGCAAAGATGTCGACCAGGCTGCCGATAGTCGCCGGGTCGTTGCCGAACAGGCTCAGTTGTTGGCCGTAATCGGAATCCAGCACGTAGTCGATCACCGTCTGCAGGTCGCGGTATGGCACCACCGGCACCAGCGGGCCGAACTGTTCTTCGTGGTAGACGCGCATGTCGCTGTTCACCGGGTACAGCAGCGCTGGGTAGAAGAACGAACCCCGGCTTTGGCCGCCCCCTGTGTTGAGTACGTGCGCACCCTTTGCCGTGGCATCGGCGACCAGGCCATCGAGATAATCGACCTTGCCCGGTTCGGGCAGCGGCGTCAGCGCCACGCCGGGTTCCCAGGGCATGCCCGGCTTGAGCGCGGCCAGTTTGCGCTGGAATTTGTCGAGGAAGGGTTGGACCACGTCTTCGTGGACGAACAGGATCTTCAGTGCGGTGCAGCGCTGGCCATTGAACGACAACGCACCGGTGACGGCTTCCTCGACGGCGTTGTCGAGGTCCACCTGAGGCAGCACGATGCCCGGGTTCTTGGCGTCCAGGCCCAGCGCTGCGCGCAGGCGGTGCGGGCGCGGGTGCAGTTTTTTCAGGTCGCTGGCGGCTTTGTGCGTGCCGATGAAGGCGAAAACATCGACCTTGCCGCTGGCCATCAGCGCGCTTACCGTTTCCCGGCCACGGCCGTAGATGACGTTGATCACCCCCGGCGGGAAGCTGTCGCGGAAGGCTTCGAGCAACGGGCGGATCAGCAGCACGCCGAACTTGGCCGGCTTGAACACCACGGTGTTGCCCATGATCAGCGCCGGGATCAGCGTAGTGAAGGTTTCGTTGAGCGGGTAGTTGTAGGGGCCCATGCACAGCGCCACGCCCAGTGGCGCGCGGCGGATCTGGCCCAGGGTGCCTTGTTCGAGCTCGAAGCGGCTGGAGCGGCGGTCGAGGTCCTTGAGGGCGTTGATGGTGTCGACGATGTAGTCGCAGGTGCGGTCGAATTCCTTTTCCGAGTCCTTGAGGTTCTTGCCGATTTCCCACATCAGCAACTTGACCACGGCCTGACGCTGCTCACGCATGCGCGCCAGGAAGGTTTCGACGTGCTGGATACGCTCGGCCACGCGCATGTTCGGCCAGGCACCACGGCCCTTGTCATAGGCCTGCACGGCGGCGTCGAGGGCAGTGAGTGCGGTATCGGCATCCAGCAGCGGGGCGCTGCCCAGGATCACCTGACGTTCCTCGCTGCCGTCCTTGAGCCAGACCGGGCTGCGCACCGTGGCCAGCGGGCCGTCCCAGCGCCTGAGCTCACCGTTCACCAGGTAGTCACGTTGTTCCAGAGGGGCTTCCAGGCGCCAGGGTTCCGGGATGTTCTCGGCGCTGGGGAAGAGTGAATCGAGCAGACGGTCCATGGGTACTGCACCTCACATTGCTGGGCGGGTTCAAAGCCAGGTGAAACGCTTCAGCTTCGAGCATGCACCGGCTGCGGGAAAAACACCAGTCTGGCTCAAACTTGTCACGTGTGCCCGCGACACGGTGTCATCTGGGTTTGCTTCAGTGCGGGTTCCGCCCAGCACGGCAACTGCGGCTTGAGCAGCGTTGATGCGGGCTGTTAGCAGGCATGTCCTGCTCGTTTATGCAAAGAAGGCATCAAAAAGTTTTTTGAAATAGCGAAGTGTTAATCGGGTGCCGCGAGGTCGGCCCGCTTATAGCTAATGACTGGGAGTTGAGGCAGTTAATGCAGAAAAATTGACGCCATTAAACTTTATTCAGCGCAATCAAAGTGCCACTTGCCAAAGTGTTTTTGGGTATCTTAAATTGTTACTGGATGTGATGGCAGAAGTTACTTGTAATTACTTAGATATCAGGATGTTACGTTTTTTATTGCTGATTTATTGTTTTTTCCCGATACACCATAGGGCACTTCAAAGGACGTCGAAGCAGACATGAAAGCGACCTTGACGGCAGTGGCGCGAAAATACATATCGCCCTCCCAGCGTTACGAAATCAGACACCTGGCCAGCAAGGTGCGTGAAGTGATGGCGCGTGCCTGTTTCTGGCGCTGGGAGGTTGCCAGGTTTCGGCTGCAGCAGGAGAGCCCTTACGAAATCCTCTACATCGGCCGCAAGCAGCAACGGGAAATGGCCAAGCTGCTGATTGCCGGCAAAAGCCAGGGCAGCGCGGCGATCGTTGACAGTGCGCGTGCGACAGCGGCCGCCAGCCATGTGGTGCTGGTCAGCGAAATGCCGACATCCGGCGCCTTGTCGGTGCCGCACTACCTCAGCGCTGTCGTGCCACTGGGCCGCGCGCTGGAGGACATTACCGCTCGCTACGACAGCGAACTGAGGCGTAGCATCCGCAAGAACCGCCCGCTGTACCAGATGCGTCAGGCGTTGTCCGACGACGAGATCGCCATGGCTGACCGCGACCTGCTTCGCCCCTATGCCAGCGCGCGGCAGGGCATCCATGCCGCGCAATTTCCCACCGATGAGGTATTTCGCATTGCCAAGAGTGTCGGCCGGCTCGACTTGATTACCTTGGGCGATGAAGTAATCGGCTGCCACCTGGGCTGTGAAGTGGTGCGCGGCGGCAAGCGTTACTGGAGCACTTTGCGTTTCGGTTATTGCGAAGCGGTATTTGCCGATGCCAAGAAGTTGCGCGAGGTGAACTCGATCACCACCTTCATGGCCCTCGAGTGGGCCCTCGAGCAGGGCTTCGATTATTACGATATCGGCCTGTGCCTGGCGCGCCCTGATGACGGCTTGTTGAAATGGAAGCGCCGCCGTGGGGGTGACATCGACTCGCTGGGCAACCATGCCTACCTGTTCGTCCGCCTGCCCAGGACCGGTACGGCGAAGTTCCTCTGGGACACGCCGATGTTCGCGGTTGAAGGCGACAAGCTGACCCTGCACCTGGGGCTGCCCGACGGGCCAAGCAGTGAGGAAGTGGCCAGCCGTTATCATGAAATGGTGTTCGGCGGGCTGCACAAGATCTACCTCTATGGCGGCAACGCCGAGGGCGAGCCGTTCGTGGAGAGCTTGCGCAGCCGCTATGCCAACCTGCAGTCGCCGCCCACCCTGGAACGGGTTGCGTGCAGCTGAGTCGTTGCCTGTGAACCATTGATCGGCGCTCCGCGCCAGGCTCGTCATCTAGGGAGGACGCTTCATGGGAGGCGATATCTCGCAGTTCAGTGCATCTCCCGCAGCCAGGCAGCATACCTGGACCCTGGCCGCCTACCGCTACATGGCGCGTAAACGACTGGGCAAGCACCGGGCCCTGGACCTGAAAAGCATCGCCGACAAACGCTGGGACATCGCCCCAGGTGAGGTCACGGTTTCGCCGCCGGCCCTCTACCTGCCCGGCCAGCTGGAACGGGTGACGGGTTGGGAGGGCAAGCGGTTCTACCCCTACGAGCACCCGGCGCGCACCATGGAGGGCGGCATCAGTACCTCGCAAGGCCCCACCCGAGGCTACCTGATCAAGAATGCATGGCTGGTCGACGGGGCGTTGTACAAGGGCAAGGCCAGCCACTGGCTGTCGCAGAAACCGAGTACCTTTCCGACCATCATCGTCGACAACGAGATCGACCGTGCGGCCGTCTACTGCACGCAAAACGGCAATTCGTGGTTCGGCACCTGGCTGATGGAAGACTGCCCAACCTATGCACTGGCCTGTAACGAGGGCTTGCCGGTGACCATTGCGCCTTCGGCAAAGTTTCCGCTGTTTACCCAGGCACCGGCCTACGAAGACTGGCTGGGCATGAAACCGCTGCGCTTGCGCAGTGCGTTCTTCCGTGAACTGGTGCTGTTCGATGACCAGAGCAACAACCGCAGTCGGCATGCCCGCTACCAGGCCATGGGCGACAAACTGCTTTCGCATGTGCCGCATGCCCCGCACCCTGGGGTGTTTCTGCTGCGTGGCGGCGACGGCGACCTGCGCCTGCTGCGCAACGAACTGGAGCTTGCCGAACACCTGCGCATCACCCGGGGCTTTCGCGTGGTCAACCCGTTGAAGTCCGATGTGCCCAGTATCGTTGCAGCGTGCGCCGGGGCTAACGTGGTCGTCGGCGTCGAGGGTAGCCAGTTGGTGCATGGGGTCAATGTGCTGCAAGCCGGTGGTAGCCTGCTGACCTTGCAGCCGCCGAACCGCTTTGTCAGCTATTACAAATACCTGACGGACCGTGACCACCAGCATTTCGGGTTTGTGGTCGGCATACCGGAGGGCGATGGCTTCAGGATCGACATCGGCGAGGTGGAGCGGACGCTGGACTTGTTCCCCCGATAACTGTGTAGTATCCAGGCACATGGCCGCGACGAGAAGGGCGAGGGATGATCGAGGTATCACGGTTCTGGCGCGACCCTGCGTTGCCTTTCGTCGAAGCCCGTCGGGTAGGGGATGGGCGCCAGGTGTGCTATGCGGCACATTCCCACGAAAGCTTTTCCATTGGGGTGATCACCGGTGGGCGCAGTACCTATCTGAATGGCGATCAGCGCATTGAGGTGGAGGCGGGTACCACAGTCCTCATGAACCCGGGCGTGGTGCATACCTGCAACCCCATTGCCGGCGAGACATGGTCCTACCTGATGCTGTTTGTCGACTGGCCTTGGTTGCAGGCGCTGGATTTTGCCTTGCCGGCACAGACCTGGAGCCGTTCGCCCGTGTTGTACCGGCGGCTGTTGCAGGCCTTTGCAGACCTGTTCGATGCCAGTGTGGCGGATCGCGAAGCACGCCTGGCCATCCTGTTCAGCGCATTGCCCGGGTTGCTTGGTGGTGAGGCCAGCGTGATTGACGAGGGCAACCCGCGACTGGACGCTGCCGCAGCTTTCATACGCGCTCATCGCAGCGACCCACTGAGCCTGGAAGACATCTGCTCGGCCTGCGGCCTGTCGCGGTCCTACCTGATTCGTGCGTTTCGCCAACGTTTTGGATTGACGCCGCACGGCTACCTGCTCGACCAGCGCGTGCAACTGGCCCGCGCACAGCTGCGCCAGGGCAGGGCGATCGCCGAGGTGGCGCAGGAGGCCGGGTTTGCCGACCAGGCGCACCTGCAACGGGCATTCAAACAGCACCTGGCGGCAACGCCGGGCCATTACCGCAATGCAAACAGCTGAGTGTGGCCTTCGCTGCGTTGCATTTCTTGCGGCAAGCACCTGTCAGCCCTGATGCGACCCTGTGGGCACTGGCTTGCCCGGCGACAGGGCCGGTACAGGCCCTCAGATCACCAGGTAAACCGCACTGCCCAGCAATAACGCTGCCAAGCCCCGATTAAGCAGGCGCATGTGCCGTGGGTCGCTCAGGTACTGGCGTATCACACTACCGGCCCAAGCCCAACTGGCTACCGAGATGAAGCAGATCGGCCCATAGATCCAGGCAAACAGCCACAGCAAGTGCTGTTCACCCCCGGTATAGGCGCCAACCCCTGCCACCGCCGCCAGCCAGGCTTTGGGGTTTAGCCATTGCATGGCCGCACCGTGCCAGGCCGTGGGGGCCTGATCAGTCTGAGTGCTGCCCAGGCGGCCGCCATCGCTGGCCAGCTTCCACGCCATGTACAGCAGGAAGGCAACGCCGCCCCAGTGCAACAGCAGGCCCAGCAATGGCCAGCGCGTCAACATTTGATGCACGCCCAGCCCGACCAGTACCAGCAACAGGCAAAAGCCCAGCGTGGCACCGGCCACATGCGCCAGGCTGGCGCGCAGGCCGTGGCGGGCGCCGCTGCCAAGCGCGACGATGTTGACCGGGCCAGGGGAGATCGAGGCCGCCAATGCGAAAGCGGCCATGGAAAGGGACAGGCTCATGAGGGCAATCCGTATGGTCAAGGGAGGCGTCCATCCTCGGCCATCCCGGGCCTCGCGTATTGAAGAAAAGTCTCCCGTCCCGGATTTGCACAAGTGGCCCGGGTTCAAGCAGGGCTGTTACAGGTTTTGTAATAGTTTTGCGCTATCAGATAAACCTGCTGGGCTTGTAGCATCTTTCTCCCAATCTGTTATCAAGGCCTATATGAGCACCTTCGCGGAGCCCCCCAGTTTTCGGCCGTCCTGGCCATCCGTTCCCCGTCCCTGTGACGTTACCGTCGTGAGTACCCGCTAATGGAATGGCTAGCCGACCCCACGGCCTGGCTGGGCCTGTTGACGCTTATCGTCCTCGAGCTGGTGCTGGGTATCGACAACCTGGTGTTCATCGCCATCCTTGCCGACAAGCTGCCGCCACATCAGCGCGACCGCGCGCGGGTCATTGGCCTGAGCCTGGCGCTGATCATGCGCCTGGGCCTGTTGGCCAGTATCTCCTGGATGGTCACGCTGACTGCGCCGCTGTTCGAGGTGTTCGACAAGAGCTTCTCCGGCCGTGACCTGATCATGCTGTTCGGTGGTGTGTTCCTGCTGTTCAAGGCCACCATGGAGCTGCACGAGCGCCTGGAAGGCCATGTGGCACAGGCCAGCGGCCCGGTTCGTCACTCGGCGTTCTGGCCGATTGTCGCGCAGATCGTGGTGCTCGATGCGGTGTTCTCGCTGGATGCCGTGATCACTGCGGTAGGTATGGTCGAGCACCTGTCGATCATGATGATCGCGGTGATTTTCTCGATCGGTATCATGATCGTGGCCAGCAAGCCGCTGACCCGTTTCGTCAACGCCCACCCCACGGTAATCATGCTGTGCCTGGGCTTCCTGATGATGATCGGCTTCAGCCTCACTGCCGAGGGCCTGGGCTTCCATATTCCGAAAGGCTACCTGTACGCGGCCATCGGCTTCTCGATCCTGATCGAGCTGTTCAACCAGTTGGCCCGTGCCCGTCGCAAACGCAGTGTGCAGCAACACCGGCCACTGCGTGAACGCACGGCGCATGCCGTGCTGCGCCTGCTGGGTGGGCGCCGGGTCGAAGCTGACGAGGTGGGCGAGGAAATTGCTGACCTGGTCGAGGGCGGCGAGGAGCAGGTGGTGTTCGACCGCCGCGAGCGAGTAATGATCAGTGGCGTGCTGAACCTGGCCGAGCGGCCGATTCGCACGGTCATGACCGCCCGCACCGAGGTCGATGTGATCGACCTGGCGCAGCCGGCTGATGCCATTACCCAGGCACTCGCCAACTCGCCGTACTCGCGCTTGCCGTTGATTCGCGATGGCCGTGTCGACGAGCCGCTGGGCTTTGTGCACAAGAAGGAACTGCTCAAGGAACTGCTATCGGGCAACCAGCCAGACCTTGAAGGCATGGCCCGGGTGCCGTTGAACCTGCTGGAAAGCTTCAGCATCCTCAACGCCCTGGAGCAGATGCGCGGCCAGTCGACCCACATTGCCTTCGTGGTCAACGAGTTTGGTGACTTCACCGGCCTGCTGACCATGACCGACATCCTGGAATCGATTGCCGGTGAGCTGCCGGATGCCAGCGAGGTGGAAGGCCCGGGCATCGTCCAGGAGGGTCCAGCCTTTGTGGTCA
Organism: Pseudomonas sp. CM25; assembly: GCF_013179705.1. Lineage (NCBI taxonomy): Bacteria > Pseudomonadati > Pseudomonadota > Gammaproteobacteria > Pseudomonadales > Pseudomonadaceae > Pseudomonas > Pseudomonas sp. CM25. Next base: position 8,205 of record NZ_JABMCW010000205.1, read on the forward strand.
GTGGTGCCGTGAACCTGAGCCAGGTGCAAGCACGTACCGGCTTCAGCGCCCGCGCCACCGAGGACTACCAGACCCTTGCCGGCCTGGTGATGAGCCTGCTCGACCGCCTGCCGATGGTCGGTGACCGCCTGGCCTGGAATGGCTGGACGCTGACCGTGGAGGCAGTCGAGGAGCGCCGCGTGCGCCAGGTGCGGCTCACACCGAACGGCGACGCTGACGCAGCAGGTGCTTGAAGCCTTCCAGCACCAGCACCAGCACTGCGGCCCAGATCGGCAGGTAAGTCAGCCACTGATCCGGGCCGATGCTCTCGCCCAGCAGCAACGCCACGCCCACCAGCAGCACGGGCTCGACGTAGCTGAGCAGGCCGAACAGGCTGAACGGCAGCAAGCGGCTGGCCAGTACATAGGCGATCAGGGCCGAGGCGCTGATCGCCCCGAGGATCGGGATCAACGCGTACAGCCCTGGGTGTGCCTGCAGGTCGGCACCGGAAAGCGGGCCCTGGATGACGAAGTACAGCGCCCACGGCAGCAGCAGGCACATGTCGCACCACAGGCCTCCGAGGTGGTCGGTGCGGCAGCGCCGGCGCAGCACGAAGTAGATCGGGTAGCCGATCATCACCACCAGGGTTTCCCAGGCAAAACTGCCATGCTGGTACAGCTCGTGGCCTACGCCCAGCGCGGCGCAGGCCACGGCTACCTTCTGCAAGTGTGACAGGCGCTCGCCATACACCAGCCGCCCGGTCAGCACCATGGTCAGCGGCAGCAGAAAATAGCCCATCGACACTTCCAGGCTGCGCCCGTGCAGGGGCGCCCACAGGAACAGCCACAACTGCACGCCCATCAGCCACGAAGTACCGACCATGCCCAGCAACAGTGCCGGTGTACGTTTTATGCGCGAAAACAGCTCACCCACACGTTTCCAGTCCTTCGAGACAAGCATGAACAAGGTGAGGCAGGGCAGGGTCAGCAAGGTGCGCCAGCCGAAGATCTCTTCGCCATCGAGTGGCTTGAGCAGGGAGGTATAGAAATACATCACAGCGAACAGACAGGACGCCATGACCGATGAAACGATGCCTTTTGACACGAATGCCTCGAATACGGGAGTTGAGCGGGTGAATCAGCCGCGCATGATCTCAGGGGGCGTGCGTTGCGGCAACTGTGTCGCGCCTGGGCGGGCGGCCAGCGCTTCAAGAAACTGTGCCGCAGGCATGGGCTTGGCAAACAGGTAGCCCTGCTGGAAGTCCACATCGTGGCGGGCCAGGTAGTCACGCTGGGCTGCGGTTTCCACGCCTTCGGCGACGATGCCCAGGCCCAGCTTGGCCGACAGCTCGATAACGCTTTCCAGGATATGCACCGACAGCGCATCGGCCCCGATCAGCGCGACGAAACTCTGGTCGATCTTCAGGTAGTCGACCTTGAACTGGCGGAGGTAGTTGAGGCTGGACTGGCCGGTGCCGAAATCGTCCAGGGCAATCATCACGCCCATCGCATGGAGTTTTTCGAACAGTTCCAGGGTCACGGGCGTGGGCTCGATCAGCTTGCGCTCGGTCAGCTCCAGGGTCAGCACCACCCGACCGTGTGGGAAGTGCTGCAGGAAGGTGCGGCAGTCGTCCAGCAGGCTCAGGTCGCGGCAATGGTCGGCGGTGATGTTGATGCCGATGTGAAAGCCGTCTTCCAGCAACCCGGCATACGGCGCCAGACTCTGCGCGGTGTGCATCATCAGCGCGCGGGTCATGTCGACGATCTGCCCGCTGTGTTCGGCGTAGGGGATGAACAGGTCGGGCCGTACCAGGCCTTCTTGCGGATGGTTCCAGCGCATCAGCACTTCGGCGCCGGCCCAGCGATAATCACCCTGGCGCACCACTGGTTGGAAGTATGGCAGAAATTCATCGGCCTCCAGCGCCCTGCGCAGTTCGGCGCGGGGCGAGCTGGCGCGGCGGATCTGCCAGCGGCAGGCCAGGGCGGCTGCAGCGCCCAGCACCAGCAGCAGGCCCAGCAGTGCCGGATAGTGGCTGCGCCACAGCCGGCCCTGCTGCGCGGCGGCATAGCCGCCCTGCACGCTGAACGGGTAGCGGGTCGAGCCCAGCAGCACATG
>NZ_JABMCW010000206.1:0-10289 GCF_013179705.1 Pseudomonas sp. CM25
GGTCGTACATTGACCAGCCGCATCGACTTGCCGGCGGGCCCTGCCCAGACCGTGATGGTGCCGCTGACAGCCAGCTCGCCGTTGAGCCAGGGCATGCGTGCCGGCCCGCCGATGCCATGGAACCATGGCGGCCAGCGCCTGCTGCTGACCAGCAGCGTCGGTGCGCTCGACCTCAAGCAGGTGGCTTCGGTCAGCCTCAGTATCCCCAACCCCAAGGCAGCGCAAAACCTGCTGATCGAACGGGTTGGCATTCAGGATGACGACCAGGCCTACCAGGCGGCTTACCATGAGCTGATCGATGCCTACGGCCAGTCCACCCGCGCCCAATGGCCGGAAAAGATCGCAAATGACGAACAGCTGAAGGCGACCGGTGCGCGTGAGCAGCAACAACTCAAAGGCTGGCTGGCAGAGCGTGGCAAGCAGCAGCTGGACGCTTACGGCGGGCTGCTGGCCGGGCCGGCATTCGAGTCCAAGGGCTTCTTCCGCACCGAAAAGCGTGATGGCCGCTGGTACCTGGTAACGCCGGACGGCCACCCGTTCTATTCCCTGGGGGTCAACGCAGTAGCTGCCGATGGCGGTCGCACCTATATCGCCGGGCGTGAGGGCATGTTCAAAGGGTTGCCTGCCGAGGGCGACGAACTGGCCGCGTTCTATGGCGAAGGCAACAACGACGATGGCAATGCCTCTTCGCAAGGGCGCAATTTCAAAAAGGGGCGCTGGTTCGATTTCTATGCCGCCAATGTCCAGCGCACCTATGGCAAACCCTGCCCGCCCGCAGCAGAAGGGCAGCCGGCCAACTGCCCGCCGCTGGTGCTGGATGCTGCCCGCTGGCAGGGGCACGCACTCGACCGCCTGCAGGCCTGGGGTTTCAATACGGTCGGCAACTGGAGTGAACCCGGCCTTGCCCAGGCCAGGCGCATGCCGTACACCCTGCCGTTGGCGATCGTGGGTGATTACGCCAGCATCAGTACCGGCATGGACTGGTGGGGCCGCATGCCCGACCCGTTCGACCCGCGCTTTGCCATGGCCACCGAACGCGCCGTGGCCATTGCTGCCCGCGATCACCGGGACGACCCCTGGCTGGTGGGCTACTTCGCCGACAACGAGTTGGCCTGGGCCGCCCCCGGCAGTGACCCCAAGGCCCGATATGGTCTGGCCTACGGCACCTTGCGCTTGACTACCGATGTGCCGGCCAAGCGCGCGTTCCTCAAGCAGTTGCGCGACAAATACCGCAACCAGGAAGGCCTGTCCAAGGCCTGGGGCATCGAGCTGGCTGCCTGGGAGCTGATGGAAGACCCAGGCTTCGAGGCGCCGCTGCCCAGCGCAGAGCACCCGGAAATCGAACGTGACTATCAGCACTTCCAGCAAGTGTTCGCCGAAACCTACTTCCGCACCATTGCCGATTCGCTGCGCTGGCACGCCCCCAATCACCTGCTGCTCGGTGGCCGCTACGCCGTCAGCACGCCGGAGGCGGTCAACGCCTGCGCCGAGTTCTGTGATGTGCTCAGCTTCAACTTCTATACCCTCAAGCCGCAGGACGGCTACGACTTCGCCCGCCTGGCCGAGCTGGACAAACCGGTGCTGGTATCGGAGTTCCAGTTTGGTTCGCGTGATCGCGGGCCGTTCTGGCCGGGGCCGCTGGAAGTGGCGCGGGAAGAAGACCGTGGCCCGGCCTATGGCAATTTCCTCAAAGCGGCCATGGCGCAGCCGATGATCGTCGGCGCGCACTGGTTCCAGTACCTCGACCAGCCGGCCAGTGGCCGCTTGCTCGATGGTGAGAACGGGCACCTCGGGCTGGTGGCGATCACCGATGTGCCGTACCCGGGGTTCGTCGATGCCGTGCGCAAGAGCAACCTGCAGGCTTTGGCCGAGCTCCGCGCCCAACTGGAAAAGCCAGCCCCGTAGCACGGGCTGCTGCGGTCTGTGCATGAGCGGCCTGGTGTTGCGATGAATACCGTTCATCGCGACCACCCAGCCCAAGCCAGTTTGCAAAACGCCAAACTACTGAAACAATGCACACCCTTTTGGATATGGTCGTACGGAGAACAGCGGGTGCAGATCCAGGGTCACTATGAGCTGAAGTTCGAAGCCGTGCGCGAAGCGTTCGCCGCGCTGTTCGATGATCCCCAGGAGCGTGGCGCCGCGCTGTGCATTCAGGTGGGGGGCGAGACGGTCGTCGACCTGTGGGCTGGCAGTGCCGACAAGGATGGCCAGCAGGCCTGGCACAGCGATACCATCGCCAACCTGTTCTCCTGTACCAAGACCTTCACCGCCGTTACCGCCTTGCAGTTGGTGGGCGAGGGCAAGCTGGGTCTCGATGCCCCGGTTGCCAATTACTGGCCCGAGTTCGCCCAGGGTGGTAAACAGTCGATTACCCTGCGCCACCTGCTCAGTCACCGTGCCGGCTTGCCGGCCATCCGTGAACTGTTGCCGGCCGAAGCGCTGTATGACTGGCAGACCATGGTCGATGCCCTGGCTGCGGAAACTCCATGGTGGACGCCCGGTAGCGAACATGGCTATGCCGCCATCACCTATGGCTGGTTGATCGGCGAGCTGATTCGCCGTGCCGACGGCCGCGGCCCCGGCGACTCGATCGTGGCCCGCACCGCGCGCCCGTTGGGGCTGGACTTCCATGTAGGCCTGGCGGATGAGGAGTTCCACCGCGTGGCGCATATCGCCCGCGGCAAAGGCAACCCTGGCGATGCTGCAGCACAGCGCCTGTTGCAGGTGACCATGCGTGAACCCGAGGCACTTTCGACCCGTGCGTTCACCAACCCGCCGGCGATCCTCACCAGTACCAACAAGCCGGAATGGCGACGCATGCAGCAGCCGGCGGCCAACGGCCATGGCAATGCACGTAGCCTGGCGGGCTTTTATGCCGGTCTGCTGGACGGCAGCCTGCTCGAATCCGAACTGCTCGACGAATTGACCCGCGAGCACAGCCTCGGCCAGGACCGCACCTTGCTCACCCAGACCCGTTTCGGCCTGGGCTGCATGCTCGACCAGCCGGATGTGGCCAATGCCACCTTCGGCCTCGGCGCCCGCGCCTTCGGCCACCCCGGCGCCGGTGGGTCGGTCGGGTTCGCCGACCCGGAGCACGATGTGGCCTTCGGTTTCGTGGTCAATACCCTCGGCCCTTATGTGCTCATGGACCCACGAGCCCAGAAACTGGTACGTGTCCTTGCCAGTTGCCTTTGATCGGGTAACGCGGGTATTGCCCCACCCCTTTGACTATCCTCATTGCCAACGCCTGAAGTGTGTGGGCAAATTTTCTTTCTATTTCATGGTGTATCGCTGATGTCTTCACATAAAACCTTAGCACTCGCCCTGTGCCTGACCGCCGTCACCGGCTGTGCCAGCCACTCCCCGGACGGCTCCAAGACCAGTGGCTCGAGCTGGTGGCCCTTTGGTTCGGACAAGGTTGCCGAGCAGGAAGTGAAGCAAGCCGTCAGCGAAAACGTCGCCAAGGCCGACGCCAAGTCCGAGAGTGCCAGCCGCTGGTGGTGGCCGTTTGGGGGTGACGACAAGCAGGCCAAGGGGCCAGTCGTGCCGAAGATCGACCAGAAGGCCACCCAGGCCTGGCTGGACGAGTACGAGCCCAAGCTGCGTGAAGCGATCAAGGACAGCAAGCTGGAGCTGGAGCGCCGCGACAACGTGCTGGCCGTCACCATCCCGGTGGACAGCGCGTACAACCCTGACCGCCCGAACATGCTGCTGCCCATGACCCTCGGCCCCATCACCCGCGTGGCCAAAACGGTTGAAGGCGACCCCAAGACCGCCGTGCTGGTGCTGGGCCATGCCGACACCAGTGGTGCTGCCGCTGCCAACCAGAAGCTCAGCCTGGAGCGCGCCGCTTCGGTGTCGGCCATCTTCCGCCTCAGTGGCCTGCAACGTGACCGCCTGACGCTCAAGGGCATGGGTTCGGTCATGCCGCGCGCCGCCAACGACAGCGCCGAGGGCCGTGCCCTGAACCGCCGCGTGGAAATGCTGCTGACGCCGCAGAACACCATGGTCGCATTGCTGGCCAAATATCAGCAGGCTACCCCGGCACCGACCCCGGCCTCGATGGTGGCGGTGCAGGATGCCAAGGCACCTGCAGCCAAGGTCGCTGACAGCAAGCCTGCAGCCAAACCTGCGGCGAAAAAACCGGCAGCCAAGGCCAAGGCCCCGGTAAAAGCCACCGCCAAGAAGAAAGCCGCGCCGGCCAAACCGCTCGCCAAGAAAGCTACCGCGGACAAGAAAGTAGCTTCCAACAGCCCTGCGAAGACCAATTGATCGTCAAGGAACGCAGCAATGACCCAATCCCTGGCCGATATGCGCCGAGACTACACCCGTGATGGCCTGGCTGAAGCCCAGGCGCCGGGCGAGCCATTCGCCTTGTTCCACCAGTGGTTTGCCGATGCGGTGAAAACCGAGCAGGCGCCGGTGGAAGCCAACGCCATGACCATTGCCACGGTCGATGGCGACGGTCGCCCGCACTGCCGCGTGTTGCTGCTGAAGGGGCTCGATGAGCGGGGTTTCACCTTCTTTACCAACTACGACAGTGCCAAGGGCCAGCAGCTACAGGCCAATCCTTTCGCTGCCATGACCTTCTTCTGGCCGGCGCTGGAGCGCCAGGTACGTATTGAAGGGCGGGTGGAAAAGGTCACGGCCAAGGAGTCGGACGACTACTACCAGGTGCGCCCGCTCGGCAGCCGCCTGGGGGCCTGGGCTTCGCCGCAAAGCCGGGTGATTGCCGGTCGTGAGGAGCTTGAGGGCCTGGTCAAGGCCACCGAGGCGCGCTTCTCTGACACCCAGCCGCATTGCCCTGAACACTGGGGTGGCTACCGTTTGCTGCCGGAGCGCATCGAGTTCTGGCAGGGGCGTTCAAGCCGCCTGCATGACCGGTTGAACTATCGGCTGGTCGACGGGCAATGGCTGCGGGAGCGGCTGGCACCCTGATATCCTGGGGGCTGCCTTGCAGCCCCCGCAAACCCACCAGGCTAGCGCGAATAACCCTTCGCCTCCCGCTGCAACCATCCCGCCAACTGCTTGCGCCCCACCTTCTGCGTCCGCGCCTGCTGCAATCGTTGCAGCATATAGGCGCGTTTGCCCGGGTCTGCCCCCGCCAGCGACAATGCCAGGTCGCGGTCCATCCAGCGGCGAATGCGCAGGTACAACCAGCCGTGGAAATACAGCCCTGCAGCGGTTGTGACCACGATGATGAAGTAATCCATGGCTATCCTTGGTCTCACTTGAATGGCGCTTGGCACAGCCGCAGCGGCTGTACCCCGGCTGAATGAAAACAATTTTATTACGTTTGTACCGTGACAGCGGTCAACGTGCAGCGTCTAATAAGCACCTGACTTATGGAGATTTTACCCATGCGTACATCCGCTTTGCTGGTGGCAACCTTCACCACCATGTCGCTGCTGCTGGGGGGCTGTGCCTCGAGCCTGACCGGCGATAGCTACTCCCGTGACGAGGCCCGCCGCGTGCAAACCGTGCGTATGGGCACCATCGAATCCCTGCGCCCGGTCAAGATCGAGGGCACCAAGACCCCGATCGGCGGTGGTGCGGGTGCCATCGTCGGTGGTGTTGCCGGCAGCGCCGTGGGCGGTGGCCGTGGCAGCATCGTTGCCGCTGTGATCGGCGCCGTGGCCGGTGGCCTGGCAGGTTCCGCCGCCGAAGAAGGGCTGACTCGCACCCAGGGTGTCGAGATCACCGTGCGTGAAGACGACGGCAGCATGCGTGCCTACGTGCAGGCTGTGCAAGAGAACGAGATTTTCCGCGTTGGCGACCGCGTGCGCATCATGACCGTCGACGGTACCAGTCGCGTCTCGCACTGACCGTACCGCAACTACAGAAAACCCCGACATGGCTGCTCGCCAGTCGGGGTTTTTTCATGCTGCGGGTGTATCAGTGGATGGCGGGTTTGCGGCTGGCCATGGCAGTGATGGTATAGCCAAGCACTGCGGCGAGGAACGAACCGGTGAGAATGCCCATGCGGTCCATGCCTGCGAACTCGCTACTGCCGGGCTCGAAGGCGAGTGAGCCCACGAACAGGCTCATGGTAAAACCAATCCCGCACAGGATTGCGACGCCAAACATTTGCCCCCAGCGGGCACCTGCCGGCAAAGCGGCGATGCCGAGTTTGACCGCTAGCCAGGTCAGGCCGAAAACACCTACGGTCTTGCCCAGCAGCAGGCCAATCGCGATACCCATCGGCACTGGGTGGGTGAAGCTGTCGATGGTCATGCCAGCCAGTGAAACCCCGGCATTGGCAAACGCGAACAGCGGCAGAATCGCGTAGGCCACCCAAGGGTGCAGCGCATGCTCGAGGGCCAGCAGGGGCGAAGCTTCTGCATTGCGGGTACGCAGCGGGATGCAAAAGGCCAGGGTGACTCCGGCCAGTGTGGCATGCACGCCACTCTTGAGCACGCACACCCACAGGATCAGGCCAACGACCATGTACGGCCCTAATTTGAACACCCCAAGCCGGTTCATCGCGACCAGCGTGAGCAGGCAGCCGGCCGCGAGCATCAGCGACAAGCTTGACAGGGTGCCTGAGTAGAACAGGGCGATGACAATAATCGCACCCAGGTCGTCGATGATCGCCAGGGTCATCAGGAACAGCTTCAGTGACGCCGGAACGCGCCTGCCCAACAAGGCCAGAACGCCCAGGGCAAAGGCAATGTCGGTAGCAGTGGGGATCGCCCAGCCCGTCACGGCAGCCGGGTTGTCGCGGTTGATGAACCAGTAGAGCAATGCGGGTACTACCATGCCGCCGACGGCGGCGGTAGCAGGCAGAATTACCTGGGACGGCTTTGACAGCTGGCCGTCGACCACCTCGCGCTTGACCTCCAGGCCGATAAGCAGGAAGAACAGGGCCATCAGACCGTCGTTGATCCACAGCAGCAACGGCTTGGCGATGTTCAGCGCGCCAACCTGGACGGCGACGGGGATGTCCAGCAGGCCGCTGTACAGGTAGGAAAGCGGCGAGTTGTTCATGACCAGGGCCAGAATGGCGGCGACGATCAGCAGCACGCCGCTGGCGGCTTCTAGCTGGAAGAAACGGGTAAACAGGCTACGCACGGGCTATGGGCTCTCCATGAGCAGTTTACGAATGGAATGGGCGTACACCCTGGTCTGTGGCGATATGCTTTGAAATAAAAACTATATTCGTTTTTGTTATATGGGGTTACTGCCAAGCCTGGTGCAAGCCTAGATGCATATTGAGGGGAAGGGTGGAGGGGAAGTCAGACTGGTGTGGCGGAATTCTCTGAGGTTTGTACGGCCCCTTCGCGGGTGAACCCGCTCCCACAAGTACCCCACATGATTCAGCCATGTGGAAAATCCTGTGGGAGCGGGTTCACCCGCGAAGGGGCCCGTACAGGCATTCGAAATTACAGGGCGAGCATATCCCGCGCCACCGCCTCTGCAATGCGAATCCCGTCGACACCTGCCGACAGGATACCGCCCGCATACCCGGCCCCTTCTCCTGCCGGGAACAGCCCCCTGAGGTTCAGGCTCTGGAAATCCTCCCCACGGGTAATCCGCAGCGGCGAGGAAGTACGCGTCTCGATCCCGGTCAACACTGCGTCATGCAGGTTGTAGCCCTTGATCTGCCGGTCGAAGGCTGGCAGCGCCTCACGGATAGCCTCGATGGCGAAGTCCGGCAGGCTTGGCGCCAGGTCACCCAGGGTCACACCCGGTTTGTAGGACGGCTCGACACTGCCCAGCGCTGTCGAAGCGCGGCCGGCGACGAAGTCACCCACCAGCTGCGCTGGCGCCTGGTAGTTGCTGCCACCCATCACGTAGGCGTGTGCCTCCAGGCGCTCCTGCAGTTCGATGCCGGCCAGTGGGCCGCCCGGGTAGTCGCGTTCGGGGTCGATGCCGACAACGATACCCGAGTTGGCATTGCGTTCGTTACGCGAGTACTGGCTCATGCCGTTGGTGACCACCCGGCCCGGCTCGCTGGTGGCAGCGACCACGGTGCCGCCCGGGCACATGCAGAAGCTATACACCGACCGGCCGTTCTTGGCGTGGTAGACCAGCTTGTAATCGGCGGCACCCAGTTTCGGGTGACCGGCATATTTACCCAGGCGCGCCTTGTCGATCAGCGTTTGCGGGTGCTCGATACGGAAGCCCACCGAGAACGGCTTGGCCTCCATGAACACGCCCTTGGCGTGCAACATGCGGAAGGTGTCGCGGGCACTGTGGCCGAGGGCCAGTACCACATGGCGCGAATGCAGCTGCTCGCCGCTCTCCAGGACCACGCCGGTCACCTGGCCGTCGTCGATCAGCAGGTCGCTGACCTTCTCCTGAAAGCGCACCTCGGCGCCCATGGCGATCATGTCCTGGCGCATCTGCTCGACCATGCCGGTGAGGCGGAAGGTACCGATGTGCGGCTTGTTGATGTACAGGATCTCGTCCGGGGCACCGGCCTTGACGAACTCTTCGAGCACTTTGCGGCCGTGGTGTTGCGGGTCCTTGATCTGGCTATACAGCTTGCCGTCGGAGAAGGTCCCGGCGCCACCTTCACCGAACTGCACATTGGACTCGGGATTGAGCACGCTTTTGCGCCACAGGCCCCAGGTGTCCTTGGTGCGCTGGCGCACTTCCTTGCCGCGTTCGAGGATGATCGGCTTGAAGCCCATTTGCGCCAGCAGCAAGCCGGCGAAGATACCGCAGGGGCCGAAGCCGACCACGATCGGACGTTGTTCAAGGTTGGCCGGGGCCTGGCCGACGTACTTGTAGGTGACGTCGGGTGCCACGCCGATATTGCGATCATCGGCGAACTTGAGCAGCAGCTCGGCTTCGTTGCTGGCTTCCAGGTCGATGGTGTAGATGAACAGCAGTTCGCTGTTCTTCTTGCGCGCATCGTAGCTGCGCTTGAACAGGTTGAAGCTGATCAGTTGCTCGTCGCGGATGCCCAGGCGCTGGATGATGGCATCACGCAGGGCTTCGTCGGGATGGTCCAGGGGCAGCTTCAGTTCGGTGATTCGTAGCATGGCAGGGTCCAGTATCCCGGCCATGGGCGGCCGGCGGCTTTACACAAACCGCCAAGTATAAGCTGTTAGCCGCCCCGACTGGCAGGATAAAAAGCGCCCGGCGATCAGTTGTCGCGCGCGCCGCCGTAGTAGCCGCAGCCCTGCAAGGTCTTGCCGTCGATGCGCAGTTCGGCGCGCAGGTGGTAGATGGCGCCTGTGGCGCTGCCCACGCAGCGCTGCGGTGCGACCCACAGTTCGACGTGCTGGCCGTTGGCTTCGCTGCTCAGGGTAAGGCCGCCGCCGGGTACTTCTTCTTCCAGGAAGGGCAGGGGCAGGGGGGGCTGGCCGACGCGGTTGAGCACCATGCCCTTGCCGCTGGCCTTGATGTCCCAGTCCGGCTCATGACCGTTGGCGCGCAGCGTCAGCTGCTTGAAATTGGGGTCTTCGCAGGCACGCGTGGACGGTTCCAGACGGTACAGGCGGCGCACCTCGAACTGGCCGTCGTTATTGGCCTGCTTGGTCCCGGCGAGGCGGCCACGGACGTCGGCGAACAGCTTGTCGTTTGCGTCTTCGGCGAGATTGGCGGCTTCTTGCAGGATGCCGGTGGCGCCGACGTCGTTGATCACGAAGGTACGGTTTTCGCTGCAGGGCTTGAACAGCAGCTGGCCGCCGGCGGCGCGCAGCTCGCCCTGCATGCGCGTGGTGCCGATGTTCGGGTCGCTGGGGGCGTCAGCCATGAGCTGGCAGCCGGCGAACAGGGGCAGCATGGCGGTGAGCAGCAGGGTGGGGGTGAGGCGCATGATAGGGCAGGCTCCGGGATCTTTGCCGTGAAAGCGGGCCACGTTACGCAGGCTGGCGGTGGATCTCAAGTTAATGGTTGCTTGTGCGGGCCTCTTCGCGGGTAAACCCGCTCCCACAGGTACGGCGCCAGATTCAAGCATGGTGCTACCTCTGTGGGAGCGGGTTTACCCGCGAAAGGGCCGGCAATGGCAATTCATTCCTTGCAGGCATTAAAAAGGGCCCGAAGGCCCTTTCCCAATCAACCACCCAGATACGCGTCGCGTACCTTGGGGTCGGTCAGCAGTGCCTCACCCGTCCCCTGCATCACCACCCGGCCGTTCTCCAGCACATAGGCGCGGTCTGCGATCTTCAGCGCCTGGTTGGCGTTCTGCTCGACCAGGAACACCGTTACGCCATCACGGCGCAGTTGTTCGATGATGTCGAAGATCTGCTGGATGATGATTGGCGCCAGGCCCAGCGAAGGCTCGTCGAGCAGCAGCAGCTTGGGCTTGCTCATCAGCGCCCGGCCGATGGCCA
>NZ_JABMCW010000207.1:0-10190 GCF_013179705.1 Pseudomonas sp. CM25
TCATCACCAGCGCGCTGCTGGTACAGGAGGGCGCCACGCTGTACCAGCGCATCGAGAGCGGGGAACTGGACATTGCCGGCTTTGTCGAGCGCGGCAAGGACATGCTCCCGGCGTTTGCCCAGCATGGCCTGGACAACATGGGCATGGGCAACCTGGACGGGCTGCGCGACAAGATCACCAAGTGGGCCACCCAGGGCAGCCAGGTGCTGGCCAGCCAGGCGTTCAACTTTGGCCAGGGCACGTTCGAGTTCCTGATCAGTTTCGGCATCATGATGTACCTGTTGTTCTTCTTCCTGCGTGAAGGCGCCGAGGTCGCCCGACGGGTACGCTTGGCGGTGCCGCTGCCCGAGCACCAGAAACGGCGCTTGCAGTTGAAGTTCAACCGCGTGGTGCGGGCCACGGTGAAAGGCAACGTATTGGTGGCCATCACCCAGGGGGCGCTGGGCGGCTTCATTTTCTGGGTGCTGGATATCCCCAGTGCGCTGGTGTGGGCGGTGCTGATGGCCTTTCTGTCGCTGCTGCCGGCGGTGGGCGCGGGTATCGTGTGGGCACCGGTGGCCGCGTACTTTCTGTTGACCGGGGCGATACTGCCGGGGGTGATCCTGTCCGCGTTCGGGGTGCTGGTGATCGGCCTGGTGGATAACCTCTTGCGGCCGATCCTGGTGGGCAAGGACACGCGCATGCCAGACTATCTCATCCTGGTGTCGACGCTGGGCGGGCTGGCGGTATTCGGGCTCAACGGCTTTGTGATCGGGCCGTTGATCGCGGCGCTGTTCGTGTCCAGCTGGGCGATCTTTGCGGCGAGTAAACCGCAGGTGCAGTTGCCGCAGTAGGGGGTTGCCTTGGTATTTTCAGTGCCTGTGAGACCGAGCGCCGCGAGGGGCGGCGCTCGGTCTCACAGGCGGTGTAGATATTGTAGCGAACCTGGCTAGCTCAAAAGGCCTGTGGCATCTCACCCCTGCCAAGGCGCCGGTTGATGTCGGCAACCACTTCGGGCAGTTCGTTGATGGTGTCGATCAGGTAGTGCGGGCGCGAGCCGGCGAACAGCGTATGGATGCGCTTGCGCTCGCTTTCCAGCTGCTCGGCACTCAGCGCCCGATAGCTTTCCCAGCTCAGCCCCAGGGCGTTGCCCGAGCACACCAGGGCCACGGTCCACATACCGGCCCGGCGGCCTTCGAGAATGCCCGGCACGGTGTCGTCAACCTTCACGCAGGCCGCCACATCGTCAATTCCCAGGGCAATCACGTTGGCCAGGGCCTGGGCCGGCCAAGGGCGACCATTCGGGGTTTCATCGGTGGCCACCACATGGTCGGCCACATAGCCGTTCTGCGCCGCCAGCGCCACCACCTTGTCCATCACCACCTTGGGGTAGCCGGAGCACGAACCGATCTTCAGGCCGCCCTGGCGCAGCCCGGTGAGGGTGTCCAGCGCGCCGGGGATCAGCGCCGAGTGCACGGCGATCTTCTCGATCTGCAGGGGCATGAAGCGGTTGTAGAGGGCGGTGACGTCGTCGTCGGTGGGGGTGCGGCCGAACACCTTGCGGTAGCGCTCGGCAATTTCCGGCACGTCGCACAGGGTGCGAATGTGGTCCCACTTGCCCATGCCCATCGGGCCTCGGGCCTCTTCGATGGACACCTGCACATCGAACTCGGCAAACGCCTCGACAAATATCTGCGTCGGGGCGAAGGAGCCGAAGTCGACCACGGTGCCAGCCCAGTCGAGGATGGCGGCTTGCAGCTGGGTAGGGTTGCTGTAGTTCATGTGCGCTAATTCCTGGATTCGGGTGGGCGGAGGGTCAGATGTCCAGCACTTCCATTTCCCGCAGCACGTCGGCCACGGCATTGACGGCGGCTTGCATGCCGTCCGGCCCGACCACGCCGATGCAGCCGACGCGGAAGGTTTCGACCTGGGTCAGCTTGCCCGGGTAGAGGATGAAGCCTTTGGCCTTGACCCGTTCGTAGAAGTCCTTGAACTGGTAACGGGTATCGTTCGGCGCGTGGAAGGTGACAATGATCGGCGCCTGGATTTCGGCAGGCAGGAAGCTGCGCACGCCGATGGCGGCCATGCCGTCGAGCAGCGTCTTGCAGTTGTCGGCGTAGCGCTGGTGGCGCGCCGGCAGGCCGCCTTCCTCGTTGTACTGCTGCAACGCTTCGTGCAAGGCGGCAACCACATGGGTAGGCGGGGTGAAGCGCCATTGGCCGGTCTTGGCCATGTAGGCGTGCTGGTCATGCAGGTCCATGGCCAGCGAGTGGGCGTTGCCTTCGGCGGCGGCCAGTGCGGTTTTTTCGGCGAAGACGAAGCCCATGCCCGGCACGCCTTCCAGGCATTTGCCGGAAGCGGCGATCAGTGCCTCGAAGGGGATTTCCCGGGCATCGATCGGCAATGCGCCGAAGGAGCTCATGGCGTCGATGATCAGGCGCTTGCCGTGGCATTTTATCACCTGGGCGATTTCCGCCAGCGGGTTGAGAATGCCGGTACTGGTTTCGCAGTGGATCAGCGCCACATGGCTGATGGTCGGGTCGGCGGTTAGCAGGCGGTCGACATCGGCAGCGGTGGTCGGCCGGTCTTCGGCGGTTTCGAAGGTGGTGTAGCTGCGGCCCAGCACTTTGCAGATCTTCGCCAGGCGCTGGCCGTAAGCACCGTTGATCAGCACCAGGACCTTGCCATCGCGTGGCACCAGGGTGCCGATGGCGGCTTCCACTGCAAAGGTGCCGCTGCCCTGCAGGGGCACGCAGTGATGGCTGGCGCTGCCGTCGATGATCGCCAGCAGCTGTTCGCAAACGCTGGCGGTCAGTTGGTTGAAGTCACGGTCCCAGGAGCCCCAGTCCACCAGCATGGCCTGGCGGGTGCGGATCGATGTGGTCAGAGGGCCGGGGGTCAGCAGGATCGGGGCGTTGCTCATGCCGTTATTCCTCGCAAGCGGTGGGCTGAAACTACGAGGCCTAGGTTGCAATTCGCGCTGCCATCAATCAAATTGTTTGTTGTTATCTCAGCTATAAGTCAGGCCGATAGATATGAACCTGTTCCAGTTGCGCGCCTTCGATGCCGTCGCCCGCGAGGGCAGCTTTACCCGTGCAGCGCAGCGCTTGTTCATCAGCCAGCCGGCTGTGACCGGCCACGTCAAGGCGCTGGAAGAGCATTACCAGATCACCTTGCTGCGGCGCACCGCGCGGCGGGTGGAGTTGACTGAAGAGGGCACGCGGCTGGCGGCCATCACCCGCGCCATGTTTGGCCTGGCCGACGAGGCGCAGGCCATGCTCGAGGCCAACCGGCAGTTGCTCACCGGCCGCCTGGAAGTGGCAGCGGACGGCCCGCACCGGGTCATGCCGATGCTGGCGCAACTGCGTGAGCGTTACCCGGGCATTACCGTCAACCTGCGGCTGGGCAATGCCCAGGAAACCCTTGCTGCACTGCTCGGCGAGCATGCCGATGTGGCCGTGCTGACCGAAATCGAGCCGCGCAAGGGCCTGCACCTGCAAAACCTCTGCGAGTCGCGGCTGTGTGCGTTGCTGCCGGCCGGGCACGCCTGGGCTAGCGGAGCAGGGGACTTGCCGTTGGCCTCGCTGCATCAGCAGATCATGGTATTGCGAGAGCCGAGCTCCACCACCCGCCGCACCTTTGACAAGGCCTGCAGCCAGGCTGCGGTCCAGCCGCGGGTACTGCTGGAGCTCGACAGCCGTGAGGCGGTGACCGAAGCGGTGGCTTCCGAGCTTGGCATCGGCGTGGTGTCCTCCACTGAAGTTGCCCACGATCCAAGGGTGGTGGCGCGGCCACTGGCCGGCGAAGGCCTGGTCAACCAGCATCTGATTGGCTGCCTGGAGCGCCGCCGCGAATTGCGCCTGATCCAGGCGTTCCTCGGCTTGGCGGCCGGCGCATGAAGCATGACTGGTGTTTTTTCCAGTGCGGCTTAAGATGGCCGGCACAGAGCAGGCTGGGTGGCCAATGAGCGAGAAAGACACCATCTCCATGCAACTGGTGCGCGAGGCCCTGTTGCAGACTTGCCCGGCCGGGCAGCCCGACCATGCCCTGCTGGTGCGTGCCGGCATCGACAGTGCCCAACTCGACCTGCCCGAGGCGCGGGTCAGCGCCGAGGCTTATGCACGCCTGTGGCGCCTGCTGGCGCGCCGCTGCAACGACGAGTTCTTCGCCATGGACCCACGCGGCCTGCGCAGTGGCAGCCTAGCGTTCATGTGCCGGGCGAGCATGACGCAGCCGACGCTGGGGGATGGCCTGGACACCGCACTGGCATTTCTGTCGCTGATGCTGGAAGACCTGCAACCGGGCCTGGTGCGCCAGCAGGGGCTGGCCGAAATTGTCATCAACGAGCCATGTGACGCGCCGCGTCGGGCGTTCACCTATTTCACCTTCTGGATGATCGTGCACGGCGTGGCCTGTTGGCTGGCCGGCCGCCGTATCCCGATTCTGGCTATCGACCTGCGCTGCGCCGAGCCGCCGTTCTGTGACGACTACCGGGTGATGTTTTCGGAAAACCTGCAGTTCCAGCGACCGCGTACGCGCATGATCATCAGTGCCGACTGCCTCGACCTGCCGCTCAAGCGCACGCAGGCCGAGCTGCAGCGTTTTCTGGCTGAAGCACCGGGCAATATCCTGGTGAAATACCGTGATCCTGCCAGCCTGGGGCGGCGGATCCGTACCGACTTGCTGCACCTGTCACCTGGCCACTGGCCGGACGGTGACACGCTTGCACGGCAGTTGAACCTGTCGCCTTCCACCTTTCGCCGCCGCCTGGCGGAGGAAGGGCAGACTTATCAGGGCCTCAAGGACAGCGTTCGCCGTGAGCTGGCCATCGCCTGGCTGAGCCAGCCCGAGCCTGCCCTGGACGATATTGCAGTGGGCCTGGGGTTTGCTGACAGCAGCTCGTTCTACAAAGCGTTCCGCAAATGGTTTGCCTGTAATCCGGGCCACTACCGTGCCCTGATTCACAAGCGTGGTAGTGGTGGCTAGCCTGCGACACCTTCCCGCTGCCCTGATCCGTGAACAGCGCTCATGTTGACAAGCCGGTCACTAACCAGGATGTCGCCATGTCTCCAGCTGCCTCCCCCAGCAAGCTGCTTCACCCCGCTGAAGATTTTATCGCCCGGCAGTTGCCGGGTTGGCTGAAAGCCGCCACCCCTCAGCAACTTGCCAGGTTGCAGAGCTGCCTCAAGGCTCACCTGGCCAGCCAGAAGCAAATGGCAAGCGTTGCCAGTCGCCTGCTGCCGCTGGATGGTTTTGCCAGGCAACGGTTGGAAAGCGCGCTCAGCCAGGACAGCCAACTGCACCTGAAGGTCGATCTGGACAAGCTGGAGTGGCGCGAGGAGCGTGCGCGGCTGGAGGTCAGCCTGGGTGTGTTGCCCGATTACCAGTCGTACTTCGTACGAGTGCCAGCACTGCAGAAGCTCCTGCAGAACTTCAAGGCGGGTGAGTCCTTTTTCCAGGGGACCGCGCTGACTTGCCCGAAAGGCGAGCAGCCTGAGCAAGTGGTGAGCGGTGATGTGGACCGGCTTGTCAGCCTGTGCCGGCAGGTGGACGTGGGTGCAGCCTATCAACGACATCTGGGAGAGGTGATGAGCACCGGTTTCAGCCAGGCGCTGGCCAAGGACAAGCGCCTGGCGCTTGCAGTAGCGCTGGAAGTGGCCGCAATCAAAAAGCAACTCATGGCCAACGATGTGCACATGCTGCGCCAGCTCTGCAGGGGCCAGCAGCCCACGTTCGGGCACCCTCTGCAGCTGCGCGGTGGTGCGCTGCAAGTGCTGGGTTGCCAGGTTGACGGTGCATTGGCTTTTGAGCTGATCGTGCCGGCACGCAGTCAGTCGACCTTCCCCTTTGGTGACCCTGAACGGTTGAAGCAAGTAGTGCTGTATCTGCCAGATGACCATGCGCAACCCCTGCGCGTATTTGCCAACTGGAACGAGGCGAACCGTGTACTCGCCACTGGGTTGGCTGACAAGGCATACAGGGCAGCGTTCGCGCGCCGTATAGCCCTGAACGACCGAGCGCAATATGAACGTGGCCTGGCTAACCGTTTGCAGGATAAGCAGCCTGATCTGGAACCCCGCAGGGTGCGCGCCACCGGCGATGTCTTTGCGTTGTCGGCAGCGTGGCACATACAGCGCGTCAAGGCCGATGCAGGCTTTCTCGCGGTTCCTACCTCGCAGGCTGATGGCAAGGCCTCGGCGCAGCGCTTACGCGATCTGGAAAGCACCGGGTTGGTGTTGCTCAACCTTGCAGGTCTGTTTGTGCCGGCCATTGGTGCACTGCTGTTGGCGGACCTTGGCAGGCACCTGCTCAGCGATGTCTTCGAAGGTGTACGTGATTGGCAGTCAGGTCATCAGCACGAAGCACTGCAGCATATGCTTCAGGTGGCAGTCAGCCTGGCCACCACCGGAGCGATTGTCATGGGCACGCATTTGGCCCGTAGCGCCTTTGTCGAGGCACTGGAGCCTGTGACTACCGAAGATGGCCGGGCACGGCTGTGGCGCAACGACCTGCAACCCTATCAAGCTGACCCGTTACCCGCTGAGGTAGCTGAAACTGACAATGGCTTGCTTACGGATGGCAAGCGCCATTGGCTGCGGCTTGAACAGGCACTGTACGGGGTGCGGCAGGATGCCAGGGGAGGATGGCGCTTGCGCCATGCCAGTGACCACGAGGCATACGGGCCGGTCGTGCGAAGCAACGCAGAGCGTGCCTGGTTGCTCGGTGGTGAGCGGCCACTGGAATGGCAGGGCGCGGCACTGTTGCTGGGGCGCCTATGGCCGTCGGCGCGCACAGTGAGTGCTGGGCGTGTGGCCCAGATGCTGAGTGTGGCGGATGTCGACGAGGAGTACCTGCGTGGTCTGCTGGTAGAGAGGCGGCGCCTGCCCGTGCAGCTGCGCGATACCTTGGAGCGCTTCGCCGTTGATGCGCGCATGGAAGCGTTTTTCGCCCAGTTGGAGGCAGGCGACGCCGATACCGAATTATGGCAGTGGTGTATCGACCATTTGCAATTGCAGGGGCAGCCGCTTGACGAGCAGGTGATTTCCATACGCCAAGAGGCGGCAAGGGTCCGCGAAGCGATGTTCGAGCATTTTTCAAGCCGCTACCTGGTGAAAGACCCTTTGCAGGCGCTGATACAACGGGACTTCCCAGCGTTGCCAGACGCCTATGCTCTCGATGCTCTTGACCACGCGACCGCAGCTATGCGCTTGCGCATGCAGGCTGAATCACGCATTCCGCTGGCACTCGCTGAACGTCTCCGGGCAACGCTTCAACTGGCACGTCTGACCCGTATGCGTGAGGCCCTGTATCTACCACACAGCTATCGACCCGAGCTGGTGGCCCTGGTGTTTGCCTTGTTGCGTCTGCACGGGCCAGCCGCAGCGGATTTCAACCTGGTGTTACGCCAGGATCGCTATGCCGGGCAAGCGCTGGCGCAGCTGTTCCCGGAGCGGGGAATGAAACAGGAACTGGTGCTGGTCCGGCGAAGCGGCGGTTTCCAGCTTTACGCCGGAAGCCTGGCGTATGAGCGTGAAATTGCCGAACCTCAAGGGCTCTTCGAAGTGCTGGCGGCCTGCTTGCCTGATACTTACCGGTCGCATCCGGGGTGGGCTGGCGCCGATGCGCCGGCAGCTATCCGCAGGCAGATGCAGGCATGGCTCCCCGACGAGCGTGGGCCGTTGCTGCGCTTGCTTGGATGGCGTGAGGCCAGGCCCCAGGCATCGACCATGCAATGCATGGAGGATGGGCGAGCAGGCTATTTGCTGGGTGGCTGTCAGTCGTGCATCAGTAGCCCGGATCGCGTGCTACGACAGCGGGTTCGGGCGTTGTACCCCGGTATCGGCGATGAAGGCACCGAGCACTACATCCAGGCTCTGCTGCTTCAGCCAGGGACTGTGTACGACAATCTGCTGCGCGCAGAACAGGAGTACCGACAGCTCGAGGGCCGCTTGCATGCGTGGGCCCGTGAGACACCCGGCAATCCCCGAGCTCGCCAGCAGGTCGCGGACTCGCTTTGCCGTGCCTGGCAAATGCGCAGCGATCGGTTTTCCCGGAGCATTGATCATCACGCAATGCTCAGCGTAAGCATCGTCGCCGCGCCTGTGGGAAGTCTTCCTGCCCTGCCAGCCGGGACGGATTTTTCCCATGTATCAGAGCTCACCCTCGCGGGGCTTGAGCTTAGCGACGTCCCACGGGGATTTCTCGCCTGCTTCCCGCGTTTACGAAGACTGGAGTTGAGCAATAATGCTTTGACCGAGCTGCCACCCGGGCTTGAGCGGTTGACCGAATTGCGGCAGTTGTTGATGCCGCGCAACCGCATCCGAATCCCTGCTGACCAGGTCAGCGTGCTGGCTCACCTGTCGAACTTGCGTTCGCTGGACCTGAGCAGCAACTTCTTGGGTGGTATCAACCTGCAGTTCAACCAGCTTTCCGGTTTACGGTTTCTGCGGCTGAACAATGCCCGGTTGTTGGCGTTGCCGCCAGGCCTGCAATGGTGCGGACTGCTGGTATTCGCTGACCTGCGCAACAACCAGATCGCCAATCTGCCTGATGCATTGTTCCAGGCCCCTTTGCAACTGCGCCGGGCGTTGCAGCTGGATGGCAACGTACTGCCAGCCGGCACGCTCGAGCGCTTGTATACAGTGGAGCGCCTGTTGGTGACGCCGCGCCTGGAACGTCGCGATCCGGTGAGGGATTTGTGGCTTGGGACCTTGGGGCCTCTGAAGCAGCAGGCCCATGCAACCGTGTGGGATGCGCTGGTTGCCGAACCCGACAGTCGTGAACTGTTTGACCTGCTTGCCAATCTTACGGGAACCGCCGAATTCAGGAAAACGCCAACTGAAATCGGGCGCAGGGTCTGGACCGTGCTACAGGCCTGCCACGACAATACTGCGACACGTATGGCGCTGTTCCACCTGGCTGCGGAACCCACTACCTGCGTTGACAGCGTCGCTACCACGTTCAGCCGTGTCGAAGTACGTATGCATGTTGAACAAGCCATACATGGCGGCGGCCCACTGGTAACGCGCGTTGCCCGCTTGCAATTGGCCAAGCGGCTGTTTCGCGTACACCTGGTTGAAAAAATTGCCCGACGCGATATGGAGGCCCGGTACAACGACGGGCGCTGGGCAAGAGGGGAGCGAGACGAGGAAGAAGTCGAGGTCAATCTTGCCTATCTGAGCCGACTGGCCCAACGCCTGGACCTTTTGGGGCAACCCCGGTACATGCAGTTTGAAAACTTTGCCCAGGTTTCGGCGAGCCAGATCGACGACGCTTACACCGAGGTGCTGCAAACCGAAATGACCGCACAACGTACCATTTTCATCAGTCAGCTAGATTTCTGGGTGGACGTGTTGCGCGCCGAACAGCCTGACGACTTCGATGAGGCTGACGATCACTACAGCACCCTGATGGCAGCGCTGGAGGAGCATAAGAATGTGCTCTCCAGCGAGCAGTACATGCGTCAAGCCAATAGCCTGCGCGACGAACGTGACCGTGCCTTGGGCAACCTTGCGCAACGGCTGACCGTAGCGGCCATGCAAACCCCCTGAGTGCCTCGGACCGAGGTGGCACGCACTGTGCCACCCCGTTCAACCGCAGGCTTTCCCTCTGCTCGCGTTGCACGGGTGAGCAGACCATGAGCAGCTCCCGACCGCCTTTTCAGGAATTGCCATGACGTACGATCGTCGCCCTTCACGGTCTGTAAATGTTCCCCTTGACGGCCTGCACGATGAATTCATCGGCAGCAGGCTGCCGACCTGGCTCAAGCAAGCCACCCAAAGCCAGATACGCGTACTCCGCGATAGCCTCAACGCGCATCATGCAAGCCAGGCGCGGTTACGCGGTATCACCTTGAAGCTGCAGTCGCCCATGCAGTATGCCGAGCAGCAGTTTGCCAGTTTGTTGAGTGAAACGTTGCCTGAAGGCACGTCGCTCTCGCAGCTGGAGTGGCTACAGGTCTATCCTCGTTTCCCCGCCTTCCCGGGGGGCGTGCTGCCGCTCCCAAGGTATGGACAGAAACGCGAGAACGGGGTGTTGCGCCTGATGCGCAACTTTGCTGAGGGTTCGCGTTTCTATCTGGGAACGGGGTTGGTTGCACCTGGGCAGGAACAGGTCCTTTCGGGGGCGAGCGAAAAACTGGTCGTGGCATGCCGTACGCTGGATGCGGGGCAACGCTATCAGGATGAACTGGCAACGCTGTTCGATACAAA
>NZ_JABMCW010000208.1:0-10065 GCF_013179705.1 Pseudomonas sp. CM25
ATGTGGTGGTCAATGACGGCGACCTGGCCGCGTTGCATCAGCAGATCGACACCCTGCATCACTTTTACCTGACTTTACGAGGAGGCCAGCCATGAGCCAGCCATTGACCGTCGACTGCCCGACCTGTGGCGCACCTGTGGAATGGAACGATAACAACACATTCCGGCCGTTTTGCTCGGACCGCTGCAAGCTGATCGACCTGGGGGCCTGGGCGGCGGAAGAGCACAAGATTCCGGGGGCGGAAGAGTCCGAGGATGAGCTGTATTCGGGGGACCTGGAGCCGCGGCACTGATCCGGTAGCAGGTTGGCTGGGCCGGCCTCTTCGCGGCGATCCGATTTACCCGCGAAAGGGGCGGCACAGCCAACACTTATCTATCGCTCATCTTCCTTCCACGGCGCCTGCAAATAACGCGTACGGTTGAAGGTTTCCAGCCACTCCGGGCAAAACACCACCAGCGCGCTGATCACCATGCCGTTGATGAACGCTTCGGGGAACATCATCAGCCACAGGTAGCCGACAAAGTCGCTGAGCCATTCCGGCATGGCGAAACGCCCATCCAGCCACAACACCCCCAGCCCGGCCAGCAGGCAAGCCAGCACCGTCAGCGCAGCGGGGAAAAAGCCTGAACAGAAGATATAGACGAACAGGTTGCGCGGCTGGGCGCGCTCGACCAGCAGGGCACATGCTTCGGTGATCAGTACCGGCAGGCCCACCAGCAACAGCCCGTTCACCCCAAGTGCCGCGAGGTCCTGGCGACCCAGCGCCAGCAGGCCTAGCTGGGCCATGAACCCACCCAGCACCGCCAGCGGCCAGTCCAGCAGTAGCGTGACTGCTGTCATGCCAATGAAGTGATAGGAAACGCCGGTATCGAAATCGCGCCTGACCAGCCACAGGGCAAACAGGCAGAACACCGTGCCAAACAGCAGATGCTGGCGGCGCCGGTCGGTGAACAATTCCACCCAGCGGGCGCGGCTGGCCGCCCAGACCAGCAAGGGCACGTAGCCAAGCCAGCCAAGGGCAAGGCTGGTGTCGGACAACACCTGTGCGCTGATCACCGGACGCAATGCCCCTTTCAACCCTGTGGATAAAGCTGAGTCTACACCCATTCTCCGTTTCTTCCGGCTGCGGTAGGCTGGCGCATCATTCGATGCAGGGAGCATTGGCAATGCCTGAAGGAATCAACCCTGCGCTGCTGTTGGCCGCAGCGCTCAACGCTTTTATCGGCATTTTGCACCTGGCGATCATCGCCGTGGGGCCACGCTGGTACCGGTTGTTCGGCGCCGGCGAGCACATGGCCGTGGCCGCCGAAAAAGGCCGCTGGTACCCCGCGCTGATCACGACCGCCATCGCCGCTGTACTGCTGCTCTGGTCGGCGTATGCGTTGTCCGCTGCCGGGGCGATTGCCAGGCTGCCGTTGCTGCTGCCGGCCCTTTGCCTGATTACCCTGGTGTATCTGGCCCGCGGCCTGCTGGGGCCGAAGTTGCTGGCAGGGACTGGCCGCTCACAGCGGTTTATCGTGGTCAGTTCGCTGATCTGCCTGGGCTTTGGCCTGGTGCATCTGTTCGGGCTGGTTCAGCAGTGGTCGGCACTCACCTGAATATTGCGCACAAACAGCATCTTACCGTCATCGATTAGCGACTAAGCTTGTGGGCATGGATGACTCAGACTATTTGCGCCTGCTTACCATCCAGGCGGAACAAGCCAATGCCTTTCTCTCCAACGCCCGCAAGTGGGAGCGGGAGCGTTGGGTGTGCCAGCGCCTGTTGCAAGGGCTGAACATCCCCTACCGCAGCGAGGACTTCACCCCGGCAGGCCAGGAGCCACCCGACGTGCTGTTCCGCGATGCCGCCTTCGAGGTGTTTTTCGTGCTCGACGAGGGCCGCCGGCTGAACGATGAATGGCGCGAAGAGCTGCAGCGCCGGCGCAGCGCGTTCTCGTTGGCGCAACTGGTGCGCCGCGAAGCCCGCCCGCGGCGCATCAGTGCCACCGAACTGCTGGGGCGCCTGGCACCGACCCTGCGCAAGAAGGCGCACAACTATCGGGAACGCGGGCTGGAGCTGAACGAGCTGGACATCATTGCCTTCTCAAGCCTGAAGCGCGAAGTGCTCGACCTGAACACCCACTTCCCGCCGCCCACCGAATACCTGCGCCAGGGCTGGCGTTCGCTGTCACTGGTCGGGCCAACCTTTGCCCGGGTGCTGTTCGCCCACCCCGATGCCCCGGATTTTCTGCGCGGCAACCTGGGCCGCAGCATCGTGTTCGACGTGGGCATCAGTCTTTGATCCACTGCACCGAATGTTTGCGATGGCGTACACTCGGCGCAAGAGATAGAAAGCATTATCATTTGTTTCAAGCGCTTGCCCGAACGCTGTAGCGTTTGGGCAGTCTCTAACGTCTACCTGACGAGGCCCCACCATGACCAGCCGCCTGAATCCAGAAGATCAGCGTCGCGTCGATGAGTATCTGCGAGCCCCCCAGCACCAAGTCGAGCGCAGGCCCTTCCGGCCGTGGCTGCTCCTTGCGCTGGTGGTGGCCGTGACCATCGGGTTGGGTCTCATCAGCCGCCTGCTCAGTGGACTGGTGCTATGAGCTGCTTCGCGCTCGCCCACCCCTCGTGCAGTTTGCGGCCGGCCCCCAGGGCCAAGCATTCCGTAAACCTTATGAGATATCCCCATGACTCATCGCATCGTGATTGTCGGCGGCGGCGCCGGCGGCCTGGAACTGGCGACCCGCCTGGGTAAAACCCTGGGCAAGCGCAAGCAGGCCGAAATCACCCTGGTCGACGCCAACCTCACGCACATCTGGAAGCCGCTGCTGCACGAAGTGGCGGCCGGC
This sequence comes from Pseudomonas sp. CM25, assembly GCF_013179705.1. NCBI lineage: Bacteria > Pseudomonadati > Pseudomonadota > Gammaproteobacteria > Pseudomonadales > Pseudomonadaceae > Pseudomonas > Pseudomonas sp. CM25. The sequence continues at coordinate 2,837 of NZ_JABMCW010000208.1, forward strand.
TCGCTGAACTCCTCGGAAGACGAACTGAACTACGTGGCCCAGGCCAAGTGGAACCACTTCAACTTCCAGCTGGGGCGCATGAGCGGCCTGGACCGTGAAGGCAAGCAGATCCAGCTGGCCGCCACCCTCGATGAGGATGGCCGCGAGCTGCTGCCTGCGCGCACCCTGGGTTACGACACCCTGGTCATCGCCGTGGGCAGCAACACCAACGACTTCGGCACCTTGGGCGCGGCGCAGCACTGCCTGTTCCTCGACACCCGCAAGCAGGCCGAGCGCTTCCATCAGCAGCTGCTAAATCACTACCTGCGCGCCCACGCCGGCGATGTGGCCAGCGAGCAGATCAGCGTGGCCATCGTTGGCGCCGGCGCCACCGGTGTCGAGCTGGCAGCGGAGCTGCACCATGCGGCCCACGAACTGGCGGCCTATGGCCTGGACCGCATCCAGCCCAAGGACATGCACATCACCATCATCGAAGCGGGCCCGCGTGTGCTGCCCGCGCTGCCAGAGCGCATCAGCGTGCCGGTGCACAAGACCCTGGAAAAACTCGGGGTCAAGGTGCTGACCAACGCTGCGGTCAGCGAAGTGACCGAGGATGGCCTGAAGACCCAAGACGGTCAGCTGATCCAGGCCAGCCTGAAGGTGTGGGCGGCCGGTATCCGGGCGCCGGGCTTTCTCAAGGACATCGATGGCCTGGAAACCAACCGCATCAACCAGCTGGTGGTACGCCCTACCCTGCAGACCACCCGCGATGACAACATCTTCGCTTTCGGTGACTGCGCCGCCTGCCCGCAACCGGGCAGTGATCGTAATGTGCCGCCACGCGCACAGGCAGCGCACCAGCAGGCTTCGATGCTGGCGCAGAGCCTGAAGGCGCGACTGGAGAACAAACCGCTGCCGACTTACGCGTACAAGGACTACGGCTCGCTGGTGTCGCTTTCGCGTTTCTCGGCAGTGGGCAACCTGATGGGTAACCTGATGGGCAGCGTGAAGCTGGAGGGCTGGCTGGCGCGGATGTTCTACGTGTCGCTGTACCGCATGCACCAGATGGCGTTGTACGGGTTCTTCCGCACGGCGTTGATGATGCTGGGCAGCAAGATTGGCCGGGGCACCGAGCCGCGCCTGAAACTGCACTGACAGGCATGCCACAGAGGTTGCCTGTGCTGGCCTGATCGCCGGCAAGCCAGCTCCCACAGGGATTGCACAAGGCTCAACGCCTTTGCATTCCCTGGTAGGCGCGGGTTTACCCGCGAATGCGATAGTGGCCCTACAGCCGAATTCGCGGGCCGCTCCTACAAGGGGTGACGGTGTAGCAAAAAGCGCCCGGGAAGATCTGCACCGAAGGGTGCATTTTTTTGGGGCAAAAGAAAAAGGGCATCTCATACGAGATGCCCTTGTTTCATGGTGGGTCGTGTAGGATTCGAACCTACGACCAATTGGTTAAAAGCCAACTGCTCTACCAACTGAGCTAACGACCCAAAAATGGTCGGGGTGAGGGGATTCGAACTCCTGACATCCTGCTCCCAAAGCAGGCGCGCTACCGGACTGCGCTACACCCCGGGTCTTTCAAAAAAAAGGGCATCTCTTTGAGATGCCCTTTTTAACATGGTGGGTCGTGTAGGATTCGAACCTACGACCAATTGGTTAAAAGCCAACTGCTCTACCAACTGAGCTAACGACCCGGAAAATGGTCGGGGTGAGGGGATTCGAACTCCTGACATCCTGCTCCCAAAGCAGGCGCGCTACCGGACTGCGCTACACCCCGAGATGGCTCCGCGACCTGGACTCGAACCAGGGACCCAATGATTAACAGTCATTTGCTCTACCGACTGAGCTATCGCGGAACTGAACTTCGGTACATCTTTACTGCTTCGAAGTCTGTGTTAGCTTCGAACTCTTCAGCTTCTTAGCTTTCGCTTTGTCGCTGCTGAGGCCGGCTATTCTACATTCTTCGTTTTGCTTGTCAACCCCTTTTTTTCATTCAACTTACTGATTTGTAAGTTGTTTTGCGGTCACCTATGTTGCTGGTGATTCGCTTAGTGGCTGACAACGCGGCGTATATTAGGGGGACCCGTTTTAGGATGCAAGCAGAAATTTCAAAAATTTCAGCGGGTTACCCGGCAAGTCCGCAAAGGCCCGGAATTGCTGGGGCTGTGAGGGCCCTATCGCCGGCAAGCCAGCTGCCACATTGCCCTCCACAGCCTTCGAAAGCGGTGCTGAACCTGTGGGAGCTGGCTTGCCGGCGATAGGGCCAGCACAGAAAAACCGGTAAAAAAAAAGCCCCGCAAACGCGGGGCTCATGATGGAACAACTTATACAAAGACGATTTCGTCGCCTTCCACCTTGGCATCGATCGCCGTACCCGGCACAAACTTGCCTGCCAGGATCAACTGCGCCAGCGGGTTCTCGATCCAGCGCTGAATCGCCCGCTTCAGCGGCCGTGCGCCGTACACCGGGTCGTAACCCACGGCAATCAGCTTGTCCAACGCCTCCGGGGTCAGGCTCAGCGACAGCTCGCGTTCCAGCAAGCGGCTGCGCAGGCGGCCCAGCTGGATTTCGGTAATACCGGCAATCTGCTCGCGCCCCAGCGGTTCGAACACCACCACTTCATCGATGCGGTTGATGAACTCTGGCCGGAAGTGCGCGCCCACTGCATCCATTACTGCCGCACGCTGTGCCTCGCGGTCGCCGACCAGCTCCTGGATCTGCGCCGAGCCCAGGTTGGAGGTCATCACGATCACGGTGTTGCGGAAGTCCACCGTGCGCCCGTGGCTGTCGGTCAGGCGGCCGTCTTCCAGCACTTGCAGCAGCACGTTGAACACATCCGGGTGAGCCTTTTCCACCTCGTCCAGCAGCACCACCGAGTAAGGCTTGCGCCGTACCGCTTCGGTCAGGTAACCGCCCTCTTCATACCCTACATACCCTGGTGGGGCGCCGATCAGGCGAGCCACGGAGTGTTTCTCCATGAACTCGGACATGTCGATGCGGACCATGGCCTCTTCGGTGTCGAACAGGAACTCGGCCAGCGCCTTGCACAGCTCGGTCTTGCCCACACCGGTCGGGCCAAGGAACATGAACGAACCACTCGGCCGGTTAGGGTCGGACAGCCCGGCGCGCGAGCGGCGCACGGCGTTGGCCACTGCGGTTACCGCCTCGCCCTGGCCGATCACGCGCTGGTGCAACAGGTCTTCCATCTTCAGCAGCTTCTCGCGCTCGCCTTCGAGCATCTTGGCCACTGGAATGCCGGTCCACTTGGACACCACTTCGGCAATTTCTTCCTCGGTCACCTTGTTGCGCAGCAACTGGTTCTCGGTCTTGCCGTGCTGGTCAACCATCTGCAGGCTGCGCTCCAGGTCCGGGATCACCCCGTACTGCAGCTCGGCCATGCGGCTGAGATCGCCTTTGCGACGAGCGGCTTCCAGCTCCTGGCGGGCTTGCTCGATCTTTTGCTGGATCTGGGCCGAGCCCTGCACTTCGGCCTTCTCGGACGCCCAGATTTCTTCCAGGTCGGAATACTCACGCTCCAAACGCTCGATTTCTTCGGTCAGCTTCTCGAGGCGTTTTTTGGCCGCTTCGTCTTCTTCCTTCTTAAGCGCCTGCGACTCCACCTTCAACTGGATCAGGCGGCGATCAAGGCGGTCGAGCACTTCCGGCTTGGAGTCGATCTCCATGCGGATGCGGCTGGCCGCTTCGTCGATCAGGTCGATCGCCTTGTCCGGCAACTGGCGGTCAGTGATGTAGCGGTGGCTGAGCTTGGCCGCAGCGATGATTGCGCCGTCGGTGATGGCCACCTTGTGGTGCACTTCATAACGCTCTTTAAGGCCGCGCAGGATGGCGATGGTGTCTTCCTCGCTCGGCTCCTCGACCAGCACCTTCTGGAAGCGGCGCTCCAGGGCGGCGTCCTTTTCGATGAACTGGCGATACTCGTTAAGCGTGGTGGCGCCCACACAGTGCAGTTCGCCACGGGCCAGGGCCGGCTTGAGCATGTTGCCGGCGTCCATGGCGCCCTCGCCTTTGCCGGCGCCGACCATGGTGTGCAGCTCGTCGATGAACAGGATGATCTGGCCTTCCTGCTTGGACAGCTCGTTCAGCAGCGATTTAAGGCGCTCTTCGAACTCGCCACGGTACTTGGCACCGGCAATCAGCGCGCCCATGTCCAGCGCCAGCAGGCGCTTGCCCTTGAGGCCGTCGGGCACTTCACCATTGATGATGCGCTGGGCCAGGCCCTCGGCGATGGCAGTCTTGCCCACGCCGGGCTCACCGATCAGCACCGGGTTGTTCTTGGTACGGCGTTGCAACACCTGCACGGTACGGCGGATTTCGTCGTCACGGCCGATTACCGGGTCCAGCTTGCCTTCTTCGGCACGCTTGGTCAGGTCGACGGTGTACTTGTCCAGCGCCTGGCGCGATTCCTCGGCGTTGGCGTCGTTGACGGCCGCGCCGCCACGCAGGTTGTTGATGGCATTTTCCAGGGCTTTCTTGGTCACGCCCTGGCTCAGCAGTACCTTGCCGAGTTTGCTGTTTTCGTCCATGGCGGCCAGCACCACCAGTTCGCTGGAAATGAACTGGTCACCCTTCTGCTGGGCCAGGCGGTCGGCCTGGTTGAGCAGGCGTGCCAGGTCCTGCGACATGTTCACGTCGCCGGTCGGGTTCTGGATTTTCGGCAGCTGGTCGAGTTCTTTCACCAGCGCCTGGCGCAGGCTGTTGATGTCGAAGCCGACCTGCATCAGCAGCGGCTTGATCGAACCGCCCTGCTGTTCAAGCAGTGCCTGCATCAGGTGCACGGGCTCGATGGCTGGGTGATCCATGCCAACGGCCAGGGACTGGGCATCGGATATGGCTAGTTGAAGCTTGCTGGTCAAACGGTCTATTCGCATGGTGTACCTTCCTTTAAAGGGCAGGTCGGAGCGATGGACAGCGCCTGTTCATGAAGAAACCTGCCTGAGATGACCTTATAGATAAGGCTGATTCTGGAAGATTCAAGCGTAGCGGGGTTGACCGGGGTCAACCTGTTGGATTAGTGCTGGGCCATTCGCGGGTGAACCCGCTCCCACAGGATCATCACTGGCCCCGAGGGCGATGCTGTACCTGTGGGAGCGGGCGTGCCCGCGAAGAGGCCGGTGCAGGCTAGCGCGGTTCCAGCCACACAAGGGAAGCAAACCGCCCACCCTGCGGGGTACGGCGATAGGAAAAGAACCGCTCATCACTGACCGTGCACCAGCCACCACCATAAACAGCCGTCACCCCACGCGCCGCCAGGCGAATACGCGCCAGCTCGTAGATGTCGGCCATCAGCTTGCCCGGCCGCTGTCCGTCGACAAAGGCCCGGGCCGCTTCAGGGTGCACGGCAGTAAAGGCATCCCGCACTTCCAGCCCGACTTCAAATGCCTTGGGGCCAATCGCCGGCCCCAGCCACACCAGCACCTCTTCCGGTGCCAGCGCCAGGCGGTCCAGCGTAGCTTCCAGCACCCCACCAGCCAGCCCGCGCCAGCCCGCATGTGCGGCCGCCACGCGGGTACCGGCCCGGTCGCAGAACAGCACAGGCAGGCAATCGGCAGTCATCACGGTACAGGCAACACCGGGCTGGTCAGTCCAGCTGGCGTCGGCCTCGGCCACCACGGCCGGGTCGGCATCCGCCACCACCAGCCCGTGCACCTGCTTGAGCCAGGCCGGCTGGATGGCGAACTCGTCGCTCAGACGACGGCGGTTCTCGGCAACCGCAGCAGGGTCATCCCCCACATGATCGCCAAGGTTGAACGTTGCGTAGGGCGACTGGCTGATGCCGCCCTGACAGGTGGTGACACAGGCGCGAACCGAGGCCGGGGCTGGCCAGTCGGGCAATAGCAGCGACTGCGCCAGGCCACTCATCCGATAAAGCTCTCGCGGTCTTCGTTCAGCAGCGTCAGCAACCAGAGGAAGTCATCCGGCAGCGGCGACTCCCACTTCATGATCTCGCCGGTGATCGGGTGCGCCAGTGCCAGGAAACGCGCATGCAGCGCCTGACGCGGGAAGGTCTTGACCGCCTCGACCATCGTCGGGCTCGCAGCAGGCGGAATGCGGAAGCGCCCGCCGTAGGTCTGGTCGCCGACCAGCGGGAACCCGACATGCGCCATGTGCACGCGGATCTGGTGGGTACGGCCGGTCTCCAGCTTGACCCGCACATGAGTGTGCGAGCGGAAGCGCTTGAGCACGCGGTAGTGGCTGACCGCCGGCTTGCCGCCATCGGTTACCGCCATGCGCTGGCGCATGCCGCCGTGGCGACCGATCGGGGCGTCGATCTTGCCGCCGGCAGTCACCACGCCAATCACGATGCACTCGTAGATGCGGCTGACCTTGCGGCTTTGCATCTGCTCGACCAGCTTGGTCTGCGCCTGCAGGGTCTTGGCCACAACCATCAGACCGGTGGTGTCCTTGTCCAGGCGGTGGACGATGCCGGCACGCGGCACATTGATGATGTCTGGCACGTGGTGCAGCAGCGCATTGAGCAGGGTACCGCTGGCATGGCCGGCGGCCGGGTGCACAACCAGCCCGGCGGGCTTGTTGATCACCATGATATGGTCGTCTTCGTAGACGATATCCAGCTCGATGTCTTCTGCGATCCACTCGCCCTGGGCCTCTTGCTCGGCCTGCAGGGCAAGTACGGCGCCACCATAGACGGTGTCACGAGGGCGCACGACGGCGCCATCGACCGTCAGGCGGCCCTCTTTGATCCACGTGGTAAGCCGCGAACGCGAGTACTCAGCGAACAATTGGGCGGCGACCTGGTCGAGGCGTTGACCGCCCAGATCGGACGGTACCTCTGCACTAAGTTGAATGATCTCGGACATGCTCGATTCGGCGGGCGCACAGCCTTTGGTTTCGGCTGCGAGCTTGTGGTTAAATACGGCTTCTTTTGTCCCGGGGTTGGCCGGGGCGCTCATCATAACAGGACGGCACCGCCCAAGACAGCGGCCGTCAAAGGGACGCAAGCCGCCATGCGAGTGAAACACCTGCTGCTGATCGCCATCCTCGGGCTTACCGCGGCCTGTTCCTCCAATAAGGAAGTCATCGACGAGAACCTCAGCGAGGCCGAGCTGTACCAGCAGGCCCAGGCTGATCTGGACAACTCCAGCTACACCAGCGCCGTGAACAAGCTCAAGGCCCTGGAGTCGCGCTACCCGTTCGGCCGCTATGCCGACCAGGCGCAGCTCGAGCTGATCTACGCCAACTACAAGAACTCCGAGCCCGAGGCT
>NZ_JABMCW010000209.1:0-10005 GCF_013179705.1 Pseudomonas sp. CM25
CGGTGGCGGTCATCTGCTGCATGGCGGTGGCCACCTGTTCGGTTTCTTCCTTCTGGCTGCCGACCTCACGGTTGGTCTGCTCGGTCACCGCCGACAAGGCCTGGGCGTTGCCCGCCAGTTGCTCGATACCCTGCTGCAAGCCGCTGACCATGCCCGACAGGCCCACCGCCATCTGCTGCATGGCCTGCAGCAGCTGCCCCACTTCGTCACGGCGCGGGGCCTGGGCAGCAAAGCCCAGCTCGCCGGCGGCAATGCGCTGGGCGCGGGCGATCACCTGCTTGAGCGGGCCGACCACGGCGCGGGTGATCAGCCAGGCCGCCAGCACGCCTACCAGCAGCGCCAGGCCGGTGGCCAGGGCGATGGCCACGGCATTGCGCTGCAACTCAGCCTGCAGGGCCTGCTGCTGCACCCGGAAGGCCTGATCGACACGGCCAGTCACCTGCTCGGCAGTGGCCTGCAACTGCGCCTTCAGCCCTTGCTCACGGGCCAGCTGGTCAGTGTATTCATTGAGTTTTTCCGAGAAGCTGCCAATGTGCCCGGCCACTTCGCCCAGCACGCTCTGGTAGCCGGCATCACCCACCGCGCCCTGCAGCTGGCCGACCAGGCTGGCCGCCTCCACTGTCTGGGCGATGCGTTGCTGGCCAGCGCCCTCTTCGCCTTTGCGGCTTTTTTCCAGGCGCACCCGTGCTTCGTCCATGGCCTGCAGCATCAAGCGCGAAACCTGCGCCACCTGCGCGGCCTGCTCCAGAAACTCGCCACCCTGCTGGCCCTGGGACTGCTTGAGGGTATACACGCCGTCATCGGCCAGCCCGGCCTGCAGCACATCCAGGTTGTTGGCGACACTGGACACCGACCAGCTGGCCGTGTCCAGCGCCAGCTCCTTGGCTTGCACCGCCTCGACAAACGCCTCGAATGCCTGACCGTAAGCCGCCAGCTCGGTTTCGGCCGCCGCCAGCGCCGGCAAGCTGCGGGCGCGCTCGGCCAGGCCCTGCAGCCCAGTGCGCAAGGCCTCGACCTGGTGGATGTCCGAGCTCAGGGCAAAGGCCTGCTCATGCTGGCGCAGGCGCAGCAGGTCGGTATTGAACTGCGACAACTGGCGCAAACCGTCGAAGCGCTGGCCGACGCTGTGCAGTGCGGCGATGCCGATGGCCGCCACCGCCACGGTCAGCAGCAGCACCAGGGCAAAGCCCAGGCCTAGTTTGCGGGCCATGCCCAGGTTGGCCAGCACACCATGCTTGCTCGTGCCCATCGCCGATCCCCTTTCAGCCAGTGAGGTTATCCAGAGGCCAAGGGTGGCAACGTTGTCAGCCGCTGAACAAGGGCTTGGCGCCGGAATAGTGTCAAATAGCTATGTATTGTCGTTTTTGGCTGCCTTGATGTCGTTTCTGGTGAATTTTCGAGTGCCATCACAAAGCCATCAATCTTAGCCCAACCTGATCCTTCACAAAGTCCGGAACAATATTAAATAGAAGCAACTCAAGTCCCGATTTATTCCGTTCCTTTCTTTATGAAGTTACCTTGGCGCCATTTAATTTGCGCCAAATCTGGGGCATCAAAAAAATATTAAAGAGCCACTACCGCGGCAAAAACACCGCTATCGTGATGCGTAACTGGCCCGCCCTCTGGACCCGTAGTGCATCAATGGAGTTCTTTATGAAAAGAGCCATTTTTACTGCAGTGGTCACCCCCTTGCTGTTCGGCAGTATTGCAACTGTTGCCCACGCCGCCACTTCCACAGGGCCGCTATTGACCCTGGGCGCGCAAGGCAGCTACACCGAGCTGGAATTGAATGGCCGCGGCAATGACACCGAGCACCTGCCTGAAGGCGGCGTGTTCATCAGCTACGGCAACAAGATGACGGCCAAGGCGGGCCTGGTCTACAACGCAGAAGCCAGCGGCATGTACTCGAAGCAGCATAACCAGAAGCTCAAGGACGGCCAGGCCGACCTGGACCTGGGCTGGCGCGTCGAGCTGAGCGAGCGCCACTCGCTGGACGTGCTGCTGGGCGGCGGCTACAAGTGGAACCGCCTGCAACCCAATACCAGCCGCTATGACGTCGACCTCACCAACCGCACCCCGTTTGCCAAGATTGCCGCCGGTTACAACTACCGCTTCAACAATGCCACGCTGCGTTTTGAAGCGGGTATACGGCAAGTTATCAATGGCGATTCGCAACTGGAAATACATGGCATCAGTAGCGAAGACGTTGATTTGAAAGATACCAGCAACCCCTTTGCCGAACTTAGCCTGCTGTTCAATCAGAACGGTTCCGTCCCGGTACTTGCTTCGCTGTATTACAGCCGCTACGAGTACGACCTGGACGGGCAGTTCCTGATGACCGATTCGGACGAGCAGACCCGCAATGAATATGGGGTGAAACTGGGTATCAGCTTTTAGCCCGAGCGGATCATGACCGGCCTGCTTGCTCAAGGAAGGCCTGGGCACGTGTATCCTGCCCATACGCGACATTGATGCGCAGCCAGTCGCTGGGGGCGCCCTGGTAATCGAAGGCACTGCCGGGTGTCAGCAACACGGCATGCGCCAGGGCCAGGCGCTCCAGGCTGGCAAAGCTTTGCCCCGGCATACGCGCCCAGATGAACATCCCGCCATACGGCTCGCAGAACACCTGCCACCCCCACTGCTCCAGCTGCCGCAGCAACCGGGCCATGTGCTGGCCCAGGCGCACACGCAGGCGCTGCACACTCTTGCGATAACTGCCATTGGCCAGCATCTGCCCCACTACCTGTTCGGCAAAGCGCGACGTGCCGATGCCGCTGACCATTTTCAGCTCGGCCAGGCGCGCCAGCAGCGCAGGGTCGGCGACCAGGTAGCCCACCCGCAGCGAGCTGCTGAGGGTTTTCGAGAAACTGGCCATGTAGATCACCCGCTGCTCACTGTCCAGGGTGGACAGGCGCGTGGCCGGGCCTTCCTGGAAGTCTGCATAGATGTCGTCCTCGATAATGCGCAGGTCATGCTCGCGCGCCAGCTCCAGCAGGCGGTAGGCCACCTTGGGCGTAAGGCTGGTGCCGGTGGGGTTCTGGTACAGGCTGTTGATGAACAGGCAGCGCGGCTTGTGCGCGGCCAGCAAGGCTTCGAGGGCAGCCAGGTCGGGGCCTTCGGCGGTGCGCGCCAGCGGCAGCATGTGCACCTGGTGCTGGCGCAGCAGGTTGTACAGGTTGTAGTAGCCGGGGTTTTCCACCAGCACCGTGTCGCCCGGGCGCAGCAGGGTGCGCACCAGCAGGTCCAGCCCGTGGCTGGCGCCGTGGGTGGTGAGGATGCGCTCGGGGCCGGCGGCGATACCGGCCTGCGCCAGGCGTTTGTGCAACTGCTGGCGCAGGCTGGCCAGGCCCAGGGGTGGACAATAGTCGAACAGGTCCTGCGGGTTGCCGCGGCTGACCTGGCGCACGGCCTGGGCCAGCTCGGTGGCGGCGCGCCAGCTGTTGGGCAGCCAGCCACACCCCAGTTTCAGCAGTTGCTCATGGCCTTCGCGAAACTGCCGCCAGCTGCCGTCGCCCGCGTCGCCCCAGGGTTGTGCGTCTTCCACCGGCAGCCCGGGTTTGCGCTCGGCGACGAAAAAGCCGGTGCCGTGGCGGGCCTCCAGCCAGCCGCTGGCGACCAGGCGGTCGTAGGCCTCGATCACGCACGACGCACTGACCGCCTGGCTGCGCGCCAGCGCACGGATCGACGGCAGGCGCGCCCCTGGGCGCAGGCGTTGCTGGCTGATCCAGGTTTGCAGGTGGTCGGTGAGTTGCTGCACCAAGGGGGTGGTGCTGGTGCGGTCGAGGGGGAAGTGCATGGGCCAGGTGTTCGCTGATTTTGAGCGAACAGTTAAGCATAAATGGGCGCTGGGTGTATCTGGAGAGGCGATGGGCCAGCGATCACAGTGAGCAGGCCCGGCGTTTTCGCAGGTGAACCCCGCGAATATGCCGGTACAGCCACCCAGAATCAGGACCCAACCTCATGCCCTGCGCCCCGGCCCGCCTGGCCTTCTCCCTCTGCCTGATCACCCTGGCGGTGAACCTGCAGGCCCCGCTGTACATCACCTACGCCGACCTGTCTGGCCAAGGCGCGGCAGCCACCGCCGTGGCCTTTTCCGGCTACGTGCTAGGCGTGCTCCCGGTACTGCTGGCCCTGGGCGGCCTGGCCGACCGGGTCGGCCGCCGGCCACTCATCCTGGCGGCACTGGCGCTGTCGATGATCGCCACGGTGTTGATGCTGCTGGCCCCCAGCCTGCAAACCCTGGCCCTGGCGCGCCTGTTGCTGGGCCTTGGCACCGGCCTGGCTTCGGCTACCGCCACGGCCTACATGGGCGAACTGATGGGCGGCGAGCACAGCACCCGCGCCGCCAACTGGGTTACCGCCAGCACTTCGCTGGGCTTTGGCCTGGGCGCCGCGCTGACCAGCCTGTTCCTGCTGCGCGGGCCCAGCCTGACCCCCGGCAGTTTCCACCTGCAGCTGTTGCTGGCGGCGCTGGCCGTCGTGCTGGCATGGCGCCTGCCCGACCCGCGCCCGGCACAGCGCCACCCCATGCTGCGCCTGCCCTTTTACCCGCGCGGCAGCGTGCCTTACGGCCTGGCGATTTTGCTGGCATGGGCCTGCGTGGGGCTGGTGATTGCCCTGCTGCCGGGCATCCTGCGCCAGCATGGCCTTAGCGACTGGTCGGGGTTCTCGACGTTTTGCGTGATCAGCTGCGGGCTGCTGTTCCAGCCGATGGCACGGCGCCTGAGCAGCCACACCGCCACCTTGCTGGGGCTGGTGATATTGCCGTGCAGTTATGCGCTGCTGGCCTGGGGCGCACACGCCGGGCAGCTGGTTGCGGTGCTGCTGGGTGCGGTGGCGGCCAGCAGTGCGTGCTACGGGTTTGTCTACCTGGGCGGGCTGGCAGCGGTGAACCAGCTGGCGGGCAGCGAGAAGACCCGGGCCAGTGCCGGGTTTTTCCTGCTGGCGTACCTGGGGTTCAGCTTGCCGGTGATCTTTACCGGGATGCTGAGTGACCGGTTGGGGGCGGGGCTGGCCCTGGCGGTGTTTGGCGGGGTGCTGGTGCTGGGGTGCCTGGGTGTCGGGGTGGGTTTGCGGCGGGCTGACAGGGCCGTTTCACGGACAGATCCGCTTTTGGGGTGATAGGCCTTGGGGTGGGTTTGTGGGGGCGGGAAATTTACCAACATAAATTGCATCAGGGCTGACAGGTGCTTGCCATGAAATATGCAGCGCCTGTGAGATCGAGCGCCGCCCGCGCGGCGCATCGCGGATGAATCCGCTCCTACATTTGTTGCAACGTGGCCATGCCTGTGGAAGCGGGGTTGCCCGCCTTGGTGCTTGGCTTGAGACAGGCTGCAGTGGGGCCAACCGGGAAATCCAGTCAAGCTGACAAGGCTGACAACCATGACCTTTCAGGTTAGGTACGTTGCAACAAATGTAGGAGCGGATTCATCCGCGATGCGCCGCGCGGGCGGCGCTCGATCTCACAGGCGCTGCATATGTTGCGGCAAGCACCTGTCAGCCCTGATCCGATCCCCTGGAAACAGCAGCATCACCCAATCAGCCAACCAAAATCAAATCGCCGTAGCCCCACCATCCACGGTCAGGCAATGCCCGGTGGTAAACGCGGCGCCATCGCTGCACAGGTACAGCACGGCGCTGGCGATTTCCTCGACCTTGCCGATGCGCCCCACCGGGTGCATGGCAGCGGCAAACTCGGCCTTGCGCGGGTCGGCCTCGTACGCACGGCGGAACATGTCGGTGTCGATCACCGCCGGGCACACGGCATTCACGCGGATGCCCTTCTTCGCATACTCGATGGCCGCCGACTTGGTCAGGCCGATCACCGCATGCTTGGAAGCGCTGTAGATGCTCATCTTCGGCGCCGCCCCCAGCCCCGCCACCGAGGCGGTATTGACGATCACCCCGCCGCCCTGGGCCAGCAGCAACGGCAACTGGTACTTCATGCACAACCACACGCCCTTCCCGTTCACGCCCATGATGGCATCGAACGCTGCCTCGCTGCCCTCGGCCAGGCGGCCTTGCTCGGTCTCGATGCCGGCGTTGTTGAAGGCGTAGTCCAGCCGGCCATAGCTGGCGATCAGGCGCTCGTGCAGCTGACGCACCTGGGCGTCGCGGGTAACGTCGCAGGCAATGAACAGCGCTTCCCCCCCTGCAGCGTGGATCAGCGCCACGGTAGCTTCGCCACCAACCGGGTCAAGGTCGGCCACCACCACTTTCAGGCCTTCCTGGGCGAACGCCAGGGCCGTTGCCCGGCCAATGCCGGCGGCGGCGCCGGTGACCAGGGCTACCTGGCCAGAAAAGGTCATGCTCATCGCGTGCTCCTGTACAAGGGTGGAGGGATTCAGAGCATAGCCAGCCACCACTGGGCCGAGCAGCATCATCACACCAACGGTTGAGCTACCATGCTTGTCAGTGATGTTGGCCACCTGCCTACATCAACAAGGTAAATTGAACGCCTTATACCCTCCACTGCCCACAAGGACCCGCCATGACCCAGACCAACCGCCGCTTCCTGCTTGCCAAACGCCCGGTCGGCGCCGTGCGCCGTGACGACTTCAGCTTCGAGCGCGTGCCTGCCGAACAACCCGGCGAAGGCCAGGTGCTGGTGAAAAACCTGTACCTGTCGCTGGACCCGGCCATGCGCGGCTGGATGAACGAAGGCAAGTCCTATATCCCGCCCGTGGGCCTGGGCCAGGTGATGCGGGCGCTGGGTGTTGGCGAAGTGATCGCCTCCAACCACCCCGATTTCAAACCCGGCGACCATGTCAGCGGTGCCCTGGGTGTGCAGGACTACTTCACCGGCGAGCCTCAGGGCCTGCACAAGATCGACCCTAAACTGGCCCCGCTGCCCCGCTACCTGTCGGCGCTGGGCATGACCGGCATGACCGCCTACTTCGCCCTGCTGGACGTTGGCCAGCCCAAGGCCGGCGAGACCGTGGTCATTTCCGGTGCGGCCGGTGCGGTGGGCAGCATCGTCGGGCAGATTGCCAAGCTCAAAGGCTGCCGCGTGGTCGGCATTGCCGGCGGCGCCGAGAAGTGCCAGTACCTGAAGGACGAGCTGGGCTTTGACGGGGTGATCGACTACAAGGCCGAAGACGTGCTGGCCGGCCTGAAGCGCGAATGCCCCAAAGGCGTGGACGTGTACTTCGACAACGTCGGCGGCGACATCCTGGATGCAGTGCTGACGCGCATCAACTACAAGGCCCGCATCGTCATTTGCGGCGCGATCAGCCAGTACAACAACAAGGAAGCGGTAAAAGGCCCGGCCAATTACCTGTCGCTGCTGGTGAACCGCGCGCGCATGGAAGGGTTTGTGGTGATGGACCATGCCAAGGATTACGGCAAGGCCGCGCAGGAGATTGCCGGTTGGCTGGCCACCGGGCAGGTGAAGAGCAAGGAGGATGTGGTGGACGGGCTGGAGACGTTCCCCGAAACCTTGCTGAAGCTGTTCAGCGGGGAGAACTTTGGCAAGCTGGTACTGAAGGTATAACCGCCCCTGCGGGGCCAATTTAGGGACAGCGGTGTGTGTCGCAGGAGCTACGGTCTCGCGCAAAATTCAATAGCATGCACGATCCCTGTGGGAGCGGGTTTATCGAGGCGTCGAACCGCCGCGAACACCGGCGCAGGCGGTGCCATGCACCTCGTGCTACACACTGCACCAACCCCAAACGAAAAGGCCAGCACACGCGTGCTGGCCTTTTCAATACCGCAGGCTATTTACCCACGAATCTCCGCCACCACCGCAGCCAGCGCCTGCGCCGGGTCTGCCGCCTGGCTGATCGGCCGGCCGATCACCAGGTAATCCGAACCGGCATCCAGTGCCTGGCGCGGCGTCAGAATACGGCGCTGGTCATCCTGCGCACTGCCCGCCGGGCGAATACCCGGGGTTACCAGTTGCAGCGACGGGTGCGCCGCCTTCAGTGCCGGGGCCTCCAGCGCCGAGCACACCAGGCCGTCCATACCCGCCTTCTGCGCCAGCGCCGCCAGGCGCAGCACCTGCTCTTGCGGGTCGACATCCAGGCCGATACCGGCCAGGTCCTCACGCTCCATGCTGGTCAGCACGGTCACGCCAATCAGCAACGGCTGCGGGCCGCTGCGCTTGGCCAGCTCTTCGCGGCAGGCCGCCATCATGCGCAGGCCACCGGAGCAATGCACGTTGACCATCCACACGCCCATCTCGGCAGCGGCCTTTACCGCCATGGCCGTGGTGTTGGGGATATCGTGGAACTTGAGGTCCAGGAACACTTCGAAGCCCTTGTCGCACAAGGTCTCGACAATGCCCGAAGCGCTGCTGGTGAACAGCTCTTTGCCCACCTTGACCCGGCACAGCGCAGGGTCAAGCTGGTCAGCCAGCTTCAGGGCGGCCTCACGGGTAGGGAAATCCAGGGCGACGATCAGGGGCGTCTGGCAGGCGGACATGGGCAGGGTCTCTTGGCAAGTCGAAAACGGCGCGCATTGTAAACGAAGTGGCGCAGGCTTTGGGGGCCGCGGGTCACGGAATTGGCCCGGCGGCGGCTGGGTTCTATAATTGAACCAACGGAACGGCAATTTGCTCAAATTTCATACAAGCACTGCCTGTACCCGGTAAAGGAGAACGACAATGCCCTGGTATGCCTGGCTGATACTTATCTTAGCCCTTGGCTCGATCGTCGGCGGGCTGATGATGCTGCGCGACACCGCAAAAAAACTGCCACTGACCGACGAGCAACTGCGCAAGGTGCATGAGCGCAATGCAGAGGCGGATGCCAAGGATGCGCAGGACCGTTAGTGGGCCGGGCTTTTACGCAGACTGCGCGCGTATTAGCGGCGCCTATGAAATCGAGCGCCGCGCGGGCGGCGCTCGATCTCACCGGCGCTACATATCTTGCGCCAAGCACCTGTCAGCCCTGATGCAATCCCTGTAGGAGCTGGCTTGCCGGCGATGGGCCGCATAGCGGCCCCACCCCCCGCCCTCTATTCCACCATCACCTTGTCCCGATTACGCTCCAGCAACGCACTCCCAATCCCCTTGATCTCCAGCAACTCATCCACCGAAGCAAACTGCCCATGGGCCTCGCGGTAAGCCACAATCGCCTCGGCTTTCGCCTTACCAATTCCATTCAGCTCCTTCTGCAAGGTCAACGCATCGGCCTTGTTAAGGTCCAGCCGCCCCGGCTGCTGGGCCTGTTGCTGGCTTACCACCGGCACCGGCTCGGGTACCGCCATGGCACCGGCCGGGGCGGCGCTAAGGGAGAACGACAAGCTGGCGAACAGCGGCAGCAGCAGGTACGACAGAACGTTATTGCGCATGGTGAACACTCCTTCAGTTGGTCATTTGCCAGCAGCCGTTTTCCTTCGGCTGCGCAACAAACCCTAGCGGTTGCAGCGCCCTGCAGACAGCCACCCACAGCCGCGAATGGTTACTGAATCGGTCAACAACCTGGCCAACTTCCCCCACCCAAAAAAACAGCCGTTTTACTCCCGCGAGCGCAAAACCAAGACCATCAATGGAATGATCCCGCGCGTGTAGCCCAATCCCTGCTTGCCCAATACCGCCTTCCCACCCCTGCCCGCCCATCGCCCTACAACACCCGCCGCACAAGGCCCGCCCCGAAAACCCCATCCCGCAGCCCGAAATACACCCCGCTGCAGGCTGGCACCCCACTACCCAGCTGCTATCAACCCGAACCACGACCTGAACATGAGCAGCTGCGTCCCCTTCGATATCAAAGGGAACAAACGAGGCGGCCAGAGGCAATCTCACAGGCGGTACTGGCTCGAAACAGATTCAGGAGAGACGGTGCGGCGATCCGACTTTGCCCGCGAATCGCCGCGCGGGCGGCGCTCGATGTCACAAGCACAACAAGATTCAACTCATGCGCCCGCCAGCCCAAGTGCATAGCCAGCGCGTCAGACTTTCCTGAAACCTTGCCCCACCTCTTCAGGTTGGGTGAGCTAGCGAACTATCCTACGCACCAGTCAGAAGCAGCTGAATTGTCGGGGAAATGCCCCAGGGATAACTTC